>CAZMTW010000050.1:0-7811 GCA_964569285.1 uncultured Gammaproteobacteria bacterium | reverse complement strand
CCGGTATCGAGGGTTCAAAAACCGGTATAACAGATTAGCAATCTGTCGCTTTCAACCACTCAGCCACCTCTCCAGGTGCATGTGCTCCAATAACTATAGCGATTTATGCCAGGAAGTCAACCATGGGATTCCCTTGTGAAGGTAAATATGGTATAATGCGCTATATGGCTGAAAAGAAAACAATCCAACCAGAATTCAATAGAGGGCGCATTTTCCAGCAATGGAAATTCCCTGAATACGAAAAACCGGATCGCGGTATATTATGGTACATCATTGCCATCGGTTTTGGAGGAGGGTTATTGTTATTTGCTATCAATGACGGAAACTTTCTTTTTGCGCTTATCATTTTGTTGTTCGCGCTTATTTTGTTTACGCATCACCGTCAGGAGCCTACAGAAATTTCATTCATTTTGTACGAAACTGGAATCCTCATTGGTGACCGGTTCTACCTCTTCCGGCAAATTGATTCATTTGCGATTATCTATGAGCCACCAATGGTGAAGGTGCTGTACATTATGCCGCGTAACGCTGTGCTACGCAAAGAACTATCAATTCCGCTTGGAAAGCAAAATCCTGTACAGTTACGGGCCCTTCTTCTGGATTATCTTGAAGAGGATCTTGATCGGGAGGAAGAAACCGTATCAGATATGGCCACGCGGATCTTCAAATTATAATCGTTGACAGCGTATTCGACCTGCAGTATACTTTGAGCCGAATATGTCCTCGTAGCTCAGCTGGATAGAGCGTCGGTTTGCGGTACCGGAGGCCGCACGTTCAAATCGTGCCGGGGACACAAGCATAATGCCCATAAAGGGCATTTTTGTTTTATCCACCGCGAGCAACAGCAAGAACGTGTATGCTCATAGCAGAAAGAGGCTGAAGAGCAGATGCAGCTGCAACGGTCGTCGCGCCGGTTGTGACTACATCATCAATGAGCAACATAGGTGTTTGATATAGAGCTGTGCTGTCAGACTTTGTATCCAATGCAAAAGCACTGGATACATTCGAGGCACGTTCCTCATGAGCGACTGTTGTTTGTGAGGGTGTATGTTCTACGCGCATAAGTGTTGCACGGTAGAGGGTTGCGCCAAGATCATCAGCCATCGGTTCTGCTATCACAAGAGTCTGATTAAAACCTCGTTCGCGTAATCGAGCAGGATGAAGAGGAATGGGAATAACAGAAATGGGCTCTTGGAGTATAGTTTCTAAAGACTGTCGTGCCGCTTCAGCAAGAAGCAACCCAAGGATGGAAGAAACCTCTTGAACGTGGTGAAATTTGAGTTGCGCTATGGTCTGTCGCCAAAAAGGATCTGCGTACGATCCAAGAGTGGTTACAGAATGAATTCCTCCAAATGCAGATTGCTGATCCACCGGAATCACTATCGTTTGAATATCAAGATGCTGGGCAATGCAGGAGGTACATAGCCATTGATCAAAGTCTCCGCAACCAAGACACTGGCGCGGGAGGAATGTATCGAGTAATTGCTGTTGAATGTGATGTAGCTGCATATACATAAAAAGCCACCGCAAGTGGGTGGCTCGTTTAATATCATTTTTTGAGTTGTCAGGTGGTGACAGACTTTTTTACTGATTTCTTCTTCTTTGCTTTCACGATTTTCACTACTTTTTTATCCATAGTCACCGTGACCGCATCTCCTGAACGTATTGTACCATCTACAATTGCATCTGCAAGTGCGTTTTCCACGAGCTCGGAAACCGTTTTTCGTACTAAGCGAGCGCCATGCTCTGGGCTGAAGCTAGTGCGGGCGATATGTGAACGTACGGCTGGCTGTAGACGTGCCTGAATCGAGCGTTCTTGTAACCGTGAGCACACTTCTGAAAATTCTTTGTCGACGATTTTTTCAACCTGTTTTTCGGTTAGTGGAGCAAACACAATGCTATGATCAATGCGATTTAAGAATTCTGTTTGAAAATAATCTCGCAATTCAGCGCGTATGGTCGCCTCTATTTCCTCAAATGTCATTTCTTTACTTGATGGTGTGACAGCTGCATCAAAACCAAGAGCGGCTTGTTTGGTGAGAAGATCAATTCCAATATTCGATGTCATGATAATGACCGCATTACGAAAATTGAGTTCACGTCCTCCGGCATCGGTTAGGCGTCCATCATCAAGGATTTGAAGCAAGACATTAAAAATATCCGGATGCGCCTTTTCTATTTCATCAAACAAAACAACCGCGTGCGGACGACGACGAATTTGATCTGCCAGTTTAACCGGCTCCTTATGACCTACATATCCAGCAGGGGAGCCGATCAATTTAGAAACTGTAAAACTCTCCGAGAATTCAGACATATCAAGTCGAATAAGCGCCTCTCGATCTCCATACAATGATTGCGCAAGCACTCGAGCAAGCTCCGTTTTTCCCACACCAGAAGGTCCAAGAAACAAAAAGCTCCCAAGCGGTCGGTTTGGCGACGAGAGGCCGGCACTGGACCGTTTCATGACTGCAAGAACCTTCTCGACCGCAGTATCTTGGCCAATAATAGCTGCTCGTACTTGTTTTTGAATATGATCAAATCGGGCTGTTCCAGTGGCAGCAATATGTTCAAGTGGGATTCCTGTGGAACGAGAAACAACAGTCGCAATATCCATAACACTCAACTTCATTGTTGGCAGATTGAGTGATTTTACTTTTTTGCGCACAATACGCATTTGGTCTTGAAGCTCGCTTTCTTTCTTTTTTAAATCAACTGCTAATTGAAATCGTTCTTCACGAACCGCTTGCTCCTTCTTTTTTTGTAGCTTTTTCAGTAGGTCTTCAAGTGCGGTCATTTTTTTGACTGCGACTGGTACTGTACGCTGTACACGGGCCTTTGCTCCGGCTTCATCAATCAGATCAAGCGCCTTGTCTGGAAGACGAAGGTCTGGCATATATCGAACAGATAATCGAACTGCCTCTTCTATAACAGGGTCACTAATGCGTACATGGTGAAACTCTTCATAGTACGATTTAATGCCTTGTAATATCCGAACCGCCTCTTCTGGTGAAGGCTCATCAACTGAAATAGCTTGAAAACGACGATCAAGCGCAGCATCTTGTTCAATATATTTTGTATACTCTTCTGACGTGGTTGCGCCGATGCATCGAATTTCTCCTTTCGCAAGTGCTGGTTTCAAAATATTTGCAGCATCCATTGTGCCTCCTTGGACACCGCCCGCTCCAACAAGTGTGTGAATTTCATCGATAAACAAAATAATGTCTGGGTGTTGTCGCATTTCATCTATAATCTGTCGTAGGCGGGATTCAAATTCACCGCGATACATGGTTCCGGCGATGATCATGCTTAAATCAAGTCCAATAATGCGTTTGCCTTGTAGCACATCTGGAACACTGCCTTCAGTGATACGACGCGCGAGCCCCTCGACAATTGCGGTCTTTCCAACGCCTGTATCTCCAATGAGTACAGGATTATTTTTGGAACGGCGCGACAAGATGTGAATCAATCGATCAATTTCATCCGCACGACCAATAACAGGATCAAGTCGTTCTAATTGATTTTCCGATGTGAGGTCGATGCCAAAAAAATCCAGTGCTGGCGTTTCTGATTCTTCAATATGTTCGTGCGGAGCGGATACCTGTGGAGCGCCCTCGGTGGTTTGTTGCTGAGGAAGAAGTGATTGCAATGCAGTAAATCGTGAACTGCCATTCATTATGTGCAGGATCTGTTGCTTGATACTATCAGATGAGACTCGTGATTCACTGAGTATGACATCCAACGATGCGTCGGGTTGTTCGAGTAAAGCCATTAACAGATGTTCTGTGCCAATATACTGGTGGCCAAGATCAATTGCGAGTGTTGCGGCACGTTCAATTACTCTTTTTGTTTCTTTTGAAAATTCAGGCCACAGAAATAAAATCTCTTTCTCATTGATATCTCGCGACTCGTTAGAGTTTACTGCATCAGAAGATAAATGAGAAGAAATAATATCTGGAGATAATTTTCCTTTTCGTAAAATTTCAGAACCGATACTTCCATTTTGCTCGGCAAGGCTCATGAGCAGGAAGAGGGGAGGGATAACTTCTTGTTGTAACTCCCACGCAAGATCAATAGATCGAGACAAGGTGTTTCGGAGATGTGTGGTGAATTTATCAAGAATATCCAGTTGCATGTTATTGGTTCAATGAAACCAGGTCCCGATAGAGTGTATGGAGATACACAACAACAAATGGTACGAGAATGAGTGCAGAAATTAAGTTGCCGACACCAGGAATGAACTGTAATACATATCCCAGAAGATAGACGAGCACATACACAATGGCCAATCGAATACATACAGGCCAGTAATGTCCTTTTACCATATGAAAACTATGTCGCATTGCTTCATTCACTGTGCTGTTGCGATCGACAATGCTGAACATCGCAAAGACAAAGAACGCAGAAAGAAGACTCGTAGTAATAAATGGAACAATCGTATCCATCCAAATAAATGCCGAGTTCAATAATTCAATTGAGAAGAAACCGAAGAGTATGCTGACGATTGTTATGATCAGGTACCCAATGACCAATCCAATTGCCGAGACAACAAGCAGCGCAAGTCCGTAGACGAGATACCTCCAAAAGAACTCCAATGCATGCTCAAACGCAGTCAACAATGTAACGCGTTCATTATGTGTCACCATATATACAAGCGCAGCAAGACCAAGAAGTTGAATAACCATAATCAACAGCAACAACATCAGTGAAATATCGAAGTTAATATTCGAAAAGGTAAAGAATTCAGATGCGCTCGCCAGACGAGCAAATCCAGAAATAACCGATGCAGACAACGATGTAAAGAGGAGATAAGAGATCACGTGCGGTATAAGCACAACACCCACAATTTTCAAAAAGTGGCGACCATACACCTCGACAGTGTCATGATAACTTTTGCTAATAGAAATGGTCTCGTGATGCTTACTCATATATTTTTATTTATCTATTTTCTGTTGATAGTATACCTCAAACGGTCATTTATTGCTTGCAGTGGGAGAACCACCCATTGATGCAAGAACGTCGATGCGTTCCTCGATTGGAGGATGAGTGGAAAACAAGTGTGAGAATGCTTTTCCTTTTTTAAATGGGTTTGAAAGGTATAAATGCGCTGTTGCACGATTCGCTCGCTGTAACTGTACGCCGTTCGCTGCTTGTGCGCCGATTTTTTTCAATGCTCCGGAGAGTCCATCTGCATAACGAGTTAACAAGACCGCAGATGCATCTGCCAAAAATTCACGTTTTCTGGAGATGGCGAGTTTGATCAACTCTGCGATAATAGGGGAGAGGACGATCAGAACCAATGCAGCAACCATGAAGATGATTTCGATTTGGTTGCTACTATGCTTACTGCTGCTTTTTCGTCCACCAAAGCCAAGGAATGTTCCACGCCACATAAAGTCGGCGAGTAATGTTATTGAACCAACGAGCACAATAACTATCATTAACAAACGCGTATCGTAGTTTTTGACGTGTGACAGTTCATGTGCAATGACACCTTCTAATTCAGAGTCCTCTAAGTTTTCTATTAAACCTGTGGTGAGAGCAATTGATGCTTTCTCTGGATTACGTCCAGTCGCAAATGCATTCATTGCTGGATCCTCTATAATATGAATTTTTGGAAGAGGAAGTCCAGCGGTGATGCAGAGATTCTCGACCATGCGCCAAATTTTAGGGTTGTCAGATTCAGTTGTCAGCTGGTGTGCCCCTGCAGTGACGAGTGCTAATTTGTCGCCACTATACACAGAGATCAATGTCATAACAACCGATCCCACTAATGCGTATCCAATACCAACAACACCGCCACCCGGCCCGATGTAGTATTCGCCAATTGCATATCCGAGTAGACCTAAAAACGCCACAAAGAGTGCGACAAGCACTACAGAGCGACGTTTATTTTTACGAATCTGTTCGTAGACAGTCATTGAAAGAACGTATTAGAACTTGACCTCGGGCACTGCTCGCTCTGCTTCATCTTCAATTCCAAAGAATTCACGAGCAACAAATTTGAACATGCCTGCAATGATGTTAGTAGGGAACACTTGTAGCTTTGTGTTGAAGTTTTTTACATTGCCATTGTAGAATCGTCGAGATGCCTGCACTTTGTTTTCTGTGTCAGTAAGTTGTGCTTGCAAATCAAGAAATGTGCTGTCTGCTTTCAGGTCAGGATAGTTTTCCTGATATCCAAGAAGTGGCATGATGCCAGCTTGCAGATTTTTTTCTGCAGTTGCAATTGCTTTCATGTCTCCTGAGTTTTGTGCCTTCATTGCTTCTGAACGAAGTGCGGTAATTTTTTCGAACGTACCAGCCTCATGTTTCACATACCCTTTAACAGAGTTGATGAGGTTTGGAATGAGGTCGTGTCGTCGTTTTAATTGAACGTCGATGTCTGACCATGCT
The DNA here is from genome assembly GCA_964569285.1 of uncultured Gammaproteobacteria bacterium. Taxonomy (GTDB): domain Bacteria; phylum Patescibacteriota; class Patescibacteriia; order UBA9570; family XYC2-FULL-38-9; genus CAZMTW01. The sequence continues at coordinate 1,418 of CAZMTW010000050.1, read as the reverse complement.
TCGTCGACTTCGTTACGAACAGTCACGAGACTGTTATAGGTGAGTATCAACCATGCCACGAGAACGACAGCAAGGCCGATGATGATCCATACTGCGATCATAATATTGTTTTTAGATAGTTAGTAGATAATTATGTTCTTGCATCTTACTCCGCACATGCAGGGTAAGGTCCAAAAAGAGAATTATTGTAGACGAACAACTTCTGCTGCGGTGATGGAAGTTGAATCTGTTGTAACGGTTTCAACAGTGTCAATAATCAGTAGATCGCCAATCTGCACATCAGCAGAAGTGATTACTGTGTTTGTTGGAGTACCGCCTGACACAGCGACTGTATTGACTGAGGAGAACGAGGTGGCTGGTGTCACTGTAACGCTCAGTTCTTGATACACACCAGCTTCATTTTGATCCAGAATAATCTTAAAACCAGATTCAATCTTTTCTACAACTGTACCTCTTAACGCATTGCCAACAAGCGCAACAGGAGTGGACACTTCCTCTGTTGGCGTGCTATCAGTGACAGTAGCATCGTCTATAATGTCTTCTCCTATGACTGGCTCATCAGTTGTGAGCAATTCTCGAATCACAAGACCTACATTATCAGCAGCGGTCAGTTCTTCAACAGTTCCGGCGGATCTATTATTGTATGCATCTAAACCGAGATAGGTCATTATTGCAATAAAAACAACTATTACGAACCCGATTCCGCCTAAAAAAAGTTTATGTCCTAGATGTGGTTGATTCATATTCATTGCCGTAAGGCTGTTGATATTATATAATGAATCTGGCATAACGTCAACGAATGGAAAAGGCATTTATACGCAATATATTTCAAATATCAATAGCGGGAAGTCTGGCTGTATCAATTTTTTTATTTGCGGGACCAGCACATGCTATTTGGAATCCGCCAACCTGTAATCCAGATGTTGTTGGGCCAAATGACCCGACTTGTAATGTATCTGCACCATTGAATGTTTCTGCATCAGCTCAAACCAAGGCAGGTCAGTTTATTGTGCAAAATACGGTGAGCGTGGCTGATCTTTATGTTGGATATTCATTTGGTGGGGGTGGTACAGTATATATTGAGAGCACATCCGGAATTTCACTAAATATTGCTCATGGAGATACTTCGCAGCCGGCAATTTACTCCAAGGCTGCAACGACAAGTGAGCCGCTGATTAGTCTGTCTCAACAGAGTACTGGAAAAGGAATAAGTGTTTCGACAGATCCAACATCAGGAACCGGCATTGAGGTTTCTCAAGGAAGTGCGTCATCAGCAGGAATCACGGTAAGTTCGGTTGGTTTAGGACAACGTATTACTACAACCGCTACGGTTGCTACGGGGCTTGAAATACAAACTTTTGGAAGCAAATCGATAGGTGTTGATTTTGAGCTTGCAGGTCAAAATACAGGGGTAAATA
>CAZMTW010000049.1:685-7949 GCA_964569285.1 uncultured Gammaproteobacteria bacterium | reverse complement strand
AGGAGCAGAAAAAATAATTTCTTCATGCTTCTTAACGCCCTTGTATGGATACAAGAAATAATTTTCTGTATATATTCCTCCACCAGCCACTCTCTTGTCTACCTCTGGAAAACAACACGCCCTACCTTCCTGCCGGCCAAATTTTTCGTAGTGTTCTTTTGCGTTTGTGAATACTCCTTCCTGTATAGCTACGGCAATATCTGCATGTGTTTTGAGGTAGTATTCCTCATCGAATTCTTCTGGAGCAGTTTTCATAATCTGCCTCTCTTTTCAATTGATTTAGTTTTGCTGGGGAGAAGGGATTCGAACCCCTGAAATGCATGGACCAAAACCATGTGCCTTACCACTTGGCTACTCCCCATTACTGTGCGCTGTCTAGCCAAATAATGGCTTAAAAATGCGCTCTAACGCGCAATACACAGAATACCATACAAATACGCTGTGTCAATTGCTTACACCTTCAGATAACGTGTTATCGCTATCATGGTCGATACCACACTAATGGTTATAGCCCCAGCTATTTCAAGCCCAACCACGATTGATCCATTCTGAACAAAGAATGAAAATACAGAGAAGTTATATCCTTGAAAAAATGATGTAATCGCGGGGTCTGTGAAATACAAAATGAGGTAGAAGATGAGAAGTGTCGTCAACGCTGCTAACAAGCCAAGTAAAGCCCCTTCTAAGACGAATGGTGCACGTATAAACCAATTTGTGGCTCCAACCAGCTTCATGATGCCTACCTCTTCTCTGTGGCTATATATGGTCATTCTAATAGTGTTGAATATGACGATAACCGAAATAATAACAAATATTGCACTCACACCCATTCCAACTTGGTATGCGACATCAATGGTGTGGCTTATGCGCCCAATAATCACTTGATTGTCGCTGTAATCTGCTTCTTCAACTAAATCCTTAAAAGCAGATTCTTCGAATCGCTTCACAATGGCCGGATAGTCAGCAATATCATTTGTGATAATCACCAGGCTTGCTGGTAATACATCTTCATCTAATTCATCTAGTGATGCTATAAGCACTGGATCATCGACATGGATGGACCGAAATCGCTCCATAGCATCTGCTTGAGACACGTAGATTACTTCATCTACCTCTTTCATGCTTTTAAAGAATGCCTGAGCCTCTAGGACGTCTGATTCGTTGGTGTATGTATGGAAGAATAGGTCAATATCAACTTTATCTTGAACAGTATTGATGATTTGCTGTCCTACAACATTCAACCCTGCGACAAGTGTAATACTGAATGTGGTAAGGATAAGCAGAAACACTGTCACAAAAGACAACCACAAATTCCGACGGAAATTATTCAGTGCAAATCGAGTTGTTCGTGCTATACCTACAAACATTACAATGTGTATTTACCTGACTTTCTATTAGATATCACCGTACCATTATCCACAGTAATAACGCGCTTCCGAATTTTGTTGACGATTTCTGGATTGTGCGTCACTAACACAACCGTAGTTCCAAGTGCATTAATCTTCAACAACAAATCAATAATTTCATGCGCTGTAATAGTATCAATGTTTCCTGTTGGCTCATCTGCAACTAAAATCTTTGGCCTGTGTACTAACGCACGTGCAATAACCACTCGTTGTTGTTCGCCACCGGACATCTGGTCTGGAAAACGATCAGCTTTGTCCTCTAGACCTACAATTTTTAATACTTGCGGCACAATTTTTTGAATCTTTTTCTTTTTGGCTCCACATACTTGAAGAGCAAAAGCCACATTTTCTGCTACGGTTTTTCTTTGCAATAATTTAAAATCCTGAAACACCACACCAATCTGACGTCGTAATACTGGGATCTCGCTGTTCTTAATATTTGAAATATCCCACCCTCCTATCACAATGCTCCCTTCTGTTGGTTTTTCTTCGGCAATGATCATTCGAGCGATCGTCGTCTTCCCTGCTCCGGATAAACCAACGATAGAAACAAACTCACCTGGCTCAATTGAAAAACTTAAGTTAGCGGCTGCTACTGTTCCGTCGGGAAATGATTTGGATACGTTATCGAATTGAATCATTGTTCTCCTCCTACTATCTTATTGAACTGTTCTCACTGAAACGTTTATAACTCCCTTCCATACATCATCGAGCGCTGCAAATACCTCTCGTGGCAGGTCAATGACTCGTCCTGGAATAAATGGACCTCGTGACACAATGGTCGTACGCACTTCTTTGCCGTTCGCCACATTGGTGACAATCACGTCAGACCCCATTGGTGGCTCATTCATTGCTGCGCCGTGCCAATCATACCAACTTGCGCCACCCTCATATGTTTGGGCGCTACCTTCGAATATGGCAACTGTAGCAAAAGGTAGATGTATTGCAGCTTGAACCCGTTGTTCATCCGTGTTGGTTGTAGACGGAATCTCAATCCATGTGCTGTCATTGCTACTCCAATATTTTAGCACATAATCCTTCTGAGTAGGAGTGGTCCATGCAATGCTAAGCCAAATGGGTTTATGTACCTCAATTGTATTCTTGTTAAAAATATCAAAAGAGTAGATATTACTGAGCAATGTTTCATCACCAAGCTCGACTGAATCTACTGGAACCAGCTTGAGCGCTACTCGCGCCTTTTTTCTCTTTCCTAATGAGTTTGGTGTAACACCAATTCGAAATATGTCTAAACCGGTTTGAATTGTAAACCCTTTTTTTAGGGTTTTAGTGTCGAGCGCTACACGTGCAGCACTATCAACAACACCCTCAATCGTCTCAACCTGTTCTGTTACAACTGTTTTTTCAGGCGTGTTTTTGTCCTTTTTTACGGCAAGAGCAGGACGAGTACCATAGGCAAATATGAGGACAACTAATGCAGCAATTACGGCACTACGAAACACTATTTGTTGCTCAACTGACTGTATATGTTGATTCATAATCAAGAGATACAATACCGTGATTCCGTCTTTCTGTCAATCGTTCTCTTTACGAAGATGAACTGGAACATTTATTGTAAAAACTGATCCCATGTCTTTTCCTTTTGACTCTGCTGTAATACTACCCTTGAGTATTTCTGTTATTTTTTGTGCAATAAATAAACCAAGGCCACTTCCGTTTGGAGCAATGTCAGTAATCGTTGCACCACGTTGAAATTTATCAAAAATAATGTCCTTGTCCTCTGATGTTAATCCAACACCAGTATCGGTCACGGCGAATGATACTGTATCATCTTGTTGTGTCACATCTACTCGTACTGTTCCTTTTATTGTATATCGAATTGCATTATCTACTAAATTTGACACTGCCTCATGTAATCGAAAACGGTCCGTCTGTATTATAATATCAGGCATGGCCTCCATATCAGCAATTAATGAAATGCCTCGATCTGCTGCCATTGATACCAGTTCTGACACAATATCATTGACTAAATCCTTTACTGCAACTGTTTCAATAAGTGGTTGCAAAGCTTTTCCGTCCAGTTCCGTGGCTGAAAGTAGTTCACTAATAATTCGTTGAAGATGAGTCATGGATTGAAATGCTTGTTGAGTGTACTTTTTCGTTTCCTCTTCAGACATATGAGGATCTTCTAGAATCATGGAAAGCAACCCACGAACCACAGTTGTTGGGGTTCGTAGCTGGTGTGATGCAACAGTAAGAAAATGCGACTGAGTATCAACCATCCGTTGCAAATCTTCAGTCGCGGCTTCAATGCGAATCTGTAACTCTTCATTAAATTTCTGTACTTTTTCATGATGGCGACTATTGCTCAATGCGATAGCCACTTGATTGGCCAACGTCATGAGTAGGTCAACATCAATTCCAGCAACAGAACGACCAGAATGTAGATTGTCAACTCCAATAATTCCAATAACCTCTTCATTTATCATCATTGGAGCAATAACAAATGCCTTTGTGCGAACTCGCGCTGCATGTTCTTTATTCACACGTGAGTCATTCATTGGATGTTCAACAGTGATTGCTTCACGTGTTCGGACGACGTGACTAAAAATTGATTCCTCTGCTTTCACAGAAAAATTGAGCGTGACATCCTCAATACCGCGACCAATGACTGGTGTAAAGTGAATCTCATCATCATCGCGCAAATACATAATTGCTCTATCTGCGTGCGTAAGTTCAATCACTGCGTCCATAACAACTTCAATCGTTTCCTGCACATTTAGAGAAGAATTCATGGTGTAGCTAATACGATTCAACATTTCAAGCTCTTCGATGCGATTATTCAATTTTCTATCTGTATGCACGCGCCGTAACGCAACTGATATTAATGAGCGGATACTTCGTAAAAACTCTCGATCATTCTCAAGAAGTCGTAGTGAATGGTTGGCATGGTGCAAAGTGATATATCCAAATAATTTTTGATCAATAAACAATGGCATGACATATACAATTTCACTCTCTGTGCAATACTTTTCTAATTTCCCGTGTGCGTGCTTCTCGCTTTTCATCCGTCCGTTGTGCATGTACAACTCTGCATCTGAAATGTCACATTCAACCAAGTGGTGTAGCAACACATCTTCATCTACGCGAATTTCACTTTGTTCACGAATGCGGTAGTATGAACCGCTTTTTCTTATCACTAATTCCACCCGATCAACGGAAAATGCCTGTTGCAAAATACGAGTCAAGTGTTCAGTTGTTTCAAAGAGATCAACTTGCTCCAGAAAGAGTGAAGTCAGCTCTTGTTTGACCGCTTCATATTTAATAGGTTTTTGACGAACCATGCGTTGCACTGTCTGTACAATATATCGTCTAACAGGATCAACCAGCATGAGAATGCTGATGCCCAATAACGCAAATAATAGTCGAGATTCCGTGCTATTTGGTTCTGTAAGAGGTAGAATCAATACTGTACTGACAATTACGAAGAACAGCCCTAAAACAAGTATTGCAAGAGCAGTATACGCGAATTGGAACCGAAAACGAAGTACATTCATAAACGTTGACCATAATCTAAGAACACTCTATACTATGAGCTACTTTTTGCAAGCCCTTTGATCAATAAGCCGACGTAGCTCAGTTGGTAGAGCAACGCACTCGTAACGCGTAGGTCCCGAGTTCGAATCTCGGCGTCGGCTCACGCACGTGTCTATTCTGGAAGCAGTCTCGTAATTGAGGCTGTTTCTTTTTTATCGAAAATCATATCTTCAATTGTTGGAGCACCAAGCAAAATATGCTCTGCCTCAACAGTGTCTGCTTCAGTGTCTTTTGCAGTCACGTGGATGATGTGATATCCGAATTGAGTTCGTACAGGTTCTGAAATACCACCGACTTCGAGAGCAAATGCTGCTTCTTCAAATTCTGGAACCATCGTACCACGCCCAAATGATCCAAGTGATCCTCCATTTGCTGCACTTCCAGGATCATCACTGTGTTCAGTTGCAAATTCGCCAAAGGGTCGATCAGATCCAATAATTTCATTGTAGAGCTGTGTAGCTTCATCGGCAATAGCTGATTCATCTGTACTTCCACTATCAACAATCGCTTGTGACAGCTTTGTGCCTAATACGACTTCGTGTAATACATTTTGCTTAAACTCATCAACAGACCAATTGTAAAGACTGCTCAGTGTTTCTGTTACCTCATCAAGTCCACCTGGTGCTTGAGGGATAATCTGCTCCTCAAAATAGGTGTCCACTTCCTCGTCAGTGACAGTTACTTCATATTCCACAGCAATTTCTTCAACAAGCTTTTGTTCAATCATACGCTCAAGCTCATCAGTACGTAGCTGACCTGGTTCGGGTTGTTCAACAAGTCCCAATCCTAGCTCCTCTTGTTGACTGAAAAAGTACTCTGTTGCCTCAACATTCTTCTCAAACTGCTCATATGAGACAGACGATCCATTCACCATCGCTACAGGTAATGGCAAACTATTAATCAACCATGAGCGTATCGAAGAATCACTTGTTTGTTGATATACCAACCAATATCCTCCAACGCCTACTCCTACAACAATCAAAACAGCAACACCAATAATGATGCTGATCATTGTTTTTTTTGCTTTCTTTAGAACTTCCATCTCTTTTGGAACAACATCGCTTGATTCTGATGCTGTATCTTTTTTGATTTCGTTATCGTCGGACATGTTTATGATGTATTAGTTATTTTATTCCAGAAAAAATTAAACCACTTTGACGGATTCGACTCATAATTGTTTAAAAGAATATAGTCGATGCGGTCAGAGTTTGGCAGAATGATTTCTGCATCTTGTCGTCGATCGGGAAACATCAACACCTGCTCTCCTGCTTGTTGGTGGTTCAGTTTTACCCGAGCCTGCTTATCCTGTGTCGTTGTGGTGTTCAACAACGCGATGACGTCGCTAATCTCTGAATTCCTGGAGCCGAGACGTTCTACCTCTTCCTCCAATTTTTGAATTTCATAGCGCGTTTCAACACGTCGAAGCACCTCTTTTGTCACAGAAACAGAAATGAATAGTACCATAACTAATAGACTCACCACAAATCCTCGTGATCCCCATATTTCTCTATAGCGATGCCGTTCTTTTTTTATATGCCTCATATGGTGAACTTGTTCTTCGTAGCGCTTTTTGTTATGGTGTGTGAATACAATCAATATACACTATGTCTCGAAGAAAGAAAAAAACCTGGCAGCAAAAAATGGGTATTATACTGAGTGTCATCGGCGTTATTGCTATGCTGATGTTTACGCTTTTGCCTTTTTTCAGCGGTCAAGGAGGATATTAGCCTAAAACGGCTCTATCAATTAGGAAAAATACAAGGCTGAATACAGCGGTCACGGCGGAGATAATCCAAAACCGCATAACGATTTTTGGCTCCTCCCATCCAATTGCTTCAAAATGGTGGTGGATTGGTGTTGAACGAAATATTTTCTTCCCGTTTCGAAGACCTTTTGATATCCACTGTATCAATACAGATCCCGATTCCACGACGAGAATAAACCCAACAATCGGCAATATCCACACCGCATTGGTCAGTATTGAAACAACGGCCAGTGTAACTCCAAGTGACATAGACCCTGTATCCCCCATAAAAAATCGTGCAGGGTGAATATTGAACCACAAGAATGCGAGAAGTGTTCCAGAAATGACCGCACAGAATGTGGCAAGATTATAACTTTCTTGTAAAAATGCTATAGTAGCAAATGTACTAAAGCTTGCAAGTAATACTCCTCCGGCAAGCCCATCGAGTCCATCTGTTTCATTCACTGAGAATGATGTTGCGACGATGACAAAGAAATATATTGGAATCGACCACCAGCCTATATCAATATTGCCTTGAAACGGAAGATGGATAATTGTC
>CAZMTW010000049.1:0-675 GCA_964569285.1 uncultured Gammaproteobacteria bacterium | reverse complement strand
TCCAGTTTTACATAAAACCAGTACGTTGCGACAATAGAAATTCCACTGTACAAAAGTAAACGATGCTTCATTTTAAATCCTTGACCATTTTTACCGAGTTTTTTTACTTCATAGAGATCATCAGCCAGACCTACGAGTGCAGAGGCCATGAGCACACCAAGTGGTAATAGTGTTTCTGAACGTGTAAGAAAGTTGAATTCAGCTGGAACGATAGAAGGGAATAATCTTGGTAAATAGAAAAACAAGACGATAATCGTAAATGTAGTTGCCCATATGAGAATACCACCCATTGTGGGTGTCCCCTTTTTATGCTCGTGTAATTTTGAAAAGATTGGAGTCTTCTGTGAATCACTGCGAATACGCTTCCCTAGTTTGTATTTATATAGATAGTGAGTGAGTGCCGGGGTTAATGCAAATGTAACAACAAAAGACAAAACCGATAGGAATAGTATTTTTACAACTGCGACAGATGCGGGTGACATATTATGCATTTAACAATACAACGAGCAGGGATGCAAGCAACAGCACGCACTGCAGGCTGAGTGTGATTATACTGATTGCGAGTAGAATGCTTTTATCAAATGTTTTTGACATCATAACAATAATCGTATTGACGATGAGTATCACCAAGCCAGATAGTGGCATCCAGAGCAGTTGGGCCCATGACCCTGTTAG
>CAZMTW010000048.1:0-8071 GCA_964569285.1 uncultured Gammaproteobacteria bacterium | reverse complement strand
ACAATAGGAATTTGCACTATCCATGTGATGAATGTTTTGCTCAACAGTTTATTATTTAAGATTTCCTTCTTCTTACTAGCTAATCCTACTCCGATAATTGCGCCAACAATAGTGTGTGTGGTTGAAATAGGCATGCCAAGTTGAGATGCGAACAATACTGTTGTTGCAGCTGCAAACTCTGCAGCAAATCCTCGCATTGGTGTTATTTCTGTGATTCCTTTTCCAAGAGTTTTTATCACATTCTTTCCATACATGGCTAAGCCGAGAAAGATACCTGTTCCACCAATAAGCAATACCCAAAATGGTACGCCAACCTGTTCGGATATAGCTCCATGTTGATAGACATCTACCATAGCAGCTAAAGGACCGATACCATTTGCCACATCATTCGCTCCGTGAGCAAAAGCAACGTATGCTGCTGTGAGTATTTGTAAGTAACCAAATGTTCGTAATACATTCAGTCCTGGTTTTCCTTCTTTTTCTTTGCCTTTCAATTTAAACCCGAGTGCAGCGTATATTGCTACACCAATAATCAACGAGAGTATAGCCGCCACGATGGTTGCTTCTCCAAGTGAAAAGTCTAAGTGGAGATTTTTTAATCCTTTGAATACGATGGATAAGAATAGTACAAAAGTCACCATGGAGACTAAGTATGGTGTTAATGTATACATGCGTTGGTCTGCATGTTCGTGGTACACAATTTGTGTTTTAATCAAACGCATTAAACCATATGCGATTAATCCACCAACAATTGGTGATACAACCCAACTTAATGCGATGGTGCTTAATACGGTCCAATGAACGACTGCAAATCCACCAAATGCAATGCCGACACCAGCCATTGATCCGACAATGGCATGGGTGGTCGATACTGGAATGCCCCATTTAGTTGCTAATAATAAGAAGAATCCAGTGGTTAGTAATGCTGCAAACATTGCATACATTATTTGATTTGCATCCACTGATAACAGTTGAGAATCAATAATACCTTTACTAATGGTATCGGTTACTTTTGATCCGACTAGGACAGCACCTAGAAATTCGAAGATGCCGCCGATGATGACTGCTCGTTTAAATGTCAGTGCTTTTGAACCTACTGACGTACCCATTGCATTTGCTGCATCGTTGGCACCGATTGTCCAACATGCAAAAAAACTGATAATAATACCTGCTATTAAAATCGCTAACATAGTTGTTGTTTACTAATCAATCGGGTTGTCCCACGAAAGATGTAGCGCTGTCCTTATGACTATGCTGTAGATGAGTAAGGATACTACTCTACAATATGCTCATATGGACGCAGAAGCGTTATCCTTCTGCGAGCGTACATGTATTCATTATTTCAACCCGTAGAGCATAATAACACAGGTCAAATAAACGCACAATAGTTTTTGTCCACTCAGCCTCCTCGTTGAACAATGCCATATTTGCTATACTAGATGTATAAATACTAACCGAATTATATGACAGAAAAAAAGTCATTTTGGAAGCGTTTTTCCTTTCATAATATTAAACATGGTTTGGAGGTGACCGTTCGGCGGTTTCCTGTTGTTGTACTCGTTTCGTTAGCTGGCACCTATTTTGCTATAGCGTTTATTTATAATCCAGAGACTAGTTGGACGTGGAGAGGGCTCTTGGCGATGGTGTTAGGTCTTTTTCTCACCTTTGCAGTAGCCATTGCGGCAGAGCACAGTAGTAAAAAAATGCAGACAAACGTTCTTGGTAACGTCTTAGCTCTATTATTGATGGGTGGGTTTTATCTGTATCTCCCACATAAGGAAATGATGTGGAGAGATATGGATATAGCGCGAACTATTATGTGGATTGCATCAGTATTTCTTATTATGTTTGTGGCACCGTTTGTGTGGAAGCGAGGAGCGAATGTGTTGTCATTCTGGAAATATGCATTATCGCTCATTGGTAGTTTTGTTCTCACCGCCGTGTTCACTGCGTTGTTTTGGGCTGGAGTGTCTGCAGCACTTTCGTCTGTTGATGTACTTTTTTCTGTAATCATTCGAGGAGAATTATATCCAAGTGCACTTGCTCTTATCATGGGTATCTTTGCAACATTGTTCTTCTTGTCTCGAGCACCGACAAAAGAAGAATTGTCAGTTGGTGACACGGTTGCATACTTAAAAGAACTCAAAATATTTTCGTACTTTGTGTTGTTCCCTCTTACTGTAGGATACTTTGTTATTCTCTACGTATACGCTGCAACAAATCTCTCGTTTTCAGAATGGCCTGAGGCATTGATTAGTTATATGGTTATCGGATTTTCTGTGGTTGGTATGGTAACGCATATTTTCTTGTATCCGCTCATTAAGAAACAGGAATGGGTCAAGTGGGCTGTACGATTCTTATATATTGCTATCATCCCACAAGTTGCCGTGTTGTTTTGGTCTGTTGGTGTGCGCATAAACGCATTTGGATGGACTGAGAACAGATACTTTGTTGTATTGTTTGGATTGTGGCTGCTTGGGTGCTCGCTGTACTTCTTGATTGGGAAGAAAAAACAGTTGTTGGTTTTACCAATGTCTGTCGTGTTGCTTGTTTTATTATCTACCTTTGGGCCGTGGAGCGCGTTCTCTGTTGGAGAGGTGAGTCAGTTGAATCGTTTTGAAGAAATAGCAATAGATGCTGGATTGCTTGTAGATGGAAAAGTGGTGGAGGCGCCTAAAGGGATAGAACAGGATGTACAAAATAATCTTGGGTCTATTGTTGATTACCTTGTTACTTCACATGGTATTTCAGTGCTTGAGCCATATACGGATGCTGATTTGTCAGAGGCAGCAGAAGCGTATCGTTATGAAAGGGTAGGGCTAGTTGTTCACACATTATTTGGACCTCACTTTACGTATCAGGAAGCATATTATTCACCTTGGGATTCAAATTACTTTGGATACTATGTTGATGAATATGAAAGTGGGGAGGTTGTTAGTGTTGCAGGTTACGACTATATGATTGGTTTTATGTTTTATAATGGAATCAGAACGCCAGGATTATCTGTTGAGGATAAACAGTTTGAAGTACTTAATAACATGACGCAGGAACGTATTACATTGAAGAATGTGACGACGAAGCAAGAATATGATTTGGATTTATCCGCTTTGTTAGCTAGCTTAAATGAAAAGTTTCCAACTGATGTACGCAGTCGAGGTATTACACATGCAGACATGTCTGTGGTGTATGAAGATGAGTCGGTACGTATGATGGCTGTATTTAATGATATCAGCGGTCAGAAAAAAGGATCTGAATATACATTAGACAATCTGTCTGGCAGTTTGTTTTTCGTGGTGAAATAGAATTCTCACTGTACCGTTTATCTACATAAACAAAAAAACACCCCTTACGTGATGGGGTGTTTTTATTTTCCTTTGGCGCTTGAGCGGATGCATCGGGTACACGCTTTCACTTTGCTGCCATCGATCGTTGCGCTCTGTAAATTGACGCGCTGTTGTTTGATCGTAGCAATATTGGAGTGAGATCGCTTGTTGGCCTTCATGTATCCACGTGCGCAGACGTCGCACACTTTTGACATAGACTCAGATTACAGTAATAATGTATTGGATTATAGCTCGAAGAGTATATCTTGATTCATAACACCTGTCAACCATGCTTATTTCAATGTTGCTGTCTAGTCCGACTTTGTTCGTTTTATGGGTCGTTGCGGTCATTTTTGGCATTACCATTCATGAGTTTTCTCATGGATTGGCTGCGCGTCTTCAAGGAGACCATACTGCCGAACACGCGGGCCGTTTAACGCTCAATCCACTTGCTCACATTGATTGGGTAGGATTTTTTCTACTGGTTATCGCTGGATTTGGATGGGCAAAACCAACACCATTTAATCCGTATAACCTGAAATACAAACGATTTGGCTCAGCCTTGGTTGCTCTTGCTGGTCCTATTGCAAATATTACTGCGGTAGTGGTTTTTGGAGGTTTCCTCGCACTCGCTGCTCGTTTTACGTCATTGGCTGACACCAATCTCATGATGATCTTTCTCGTGTTGTTGGTGCAGATCAATTTGCTTCTCGCTGTATTCAATTTTATTCCCATTCCTCCCTTAGATGGTTCAAAGATGTTGTATTCATTTATTGGACAACAATACCCGCAAGTAGTGGTCTTTTTAGAGCGGTACGGTGTGTGGCTGTTAATCGGACTTATCTTTTTTGGAGATCAGTATATTGCCCGACTATTTGATTTCTTTTATTCACTGACATTACAGCTCATCTTCTAAGCAGGGAAGAGGAGTCGGAATGCAGGCCCGATTGAAGATAGTAAAAAATAGACAACGAGAATAATTGCAATGGCGATAAGGCTTGTAACAATGTGCCCTTTCATTTCTTTTTGCTTGTCTTTGTCGTGACGAAATACAGCATATTCTACGCCTGCAATAATCATCGTGAGGAGTGCAACAATGCCAACGGCGCCAACGATGAATTTAGCGAAGAATAGTAGTTTTGGAAATATTTCGATACCCATAGTAATTACCTATATGATACGTTTTTTTTGATATACGAGCAAGTTTTTGGATTGTCCCTGCCGTTGTTGACAATGATATGCATATGTCCTATACTCCTTTCGGTTCTTCAATATGCTTATACGTCAACGTTTCATGGCTGGAACGTTTGACAATAACTGAATATTCTCGTCTGTGACTTTTATTGAACTGAATGAGGTCATAGCAGAGAACTTCTAACGAATAGACCTGGACAGATGGCCGTTTGGCTACCTGTTTTTTGTCTATGTAGCATACGCTTACCAATTTTCTCGTCCGCGACCGGTCCTCGCTTCGCTGCGGAGGGCCGCTACAACGAGAAATTGTCCAGCGTTTGCTACATCAATTAATAATAGAATAAGACAAATGCCAACAATAAATCAATTGGTCCGAAAAGGCCGAAAGAAATCAAAGTCAAAGTCGAAATCCCCGGCTTTGCAGACTACGATGAATGCGTTGAAGCGTCGTCGTACTATTCTGCCAAAGGGTGCTCCGTTTAAACGTGGAGTGTGTGTAAAGGTGACAACTGCTACCCCAAAGAAACCAAACTCAGCGCTTCGAAAGATTGCGCGTGTTCGTCTTTCTAATGGTATGGAAGTGACTGCGTATATTCCTGGTGAAGGGCACAACTTACAGGAGCACAGTATTGTGTTGCTGAAGGGTGGTCGAGTGCCTGACCTTCCAGGTGTGCGATATCGTGTGGTTCGTGGAGTCTATGACACGCAAGGTGTTGATGGCCGCAACCAATCACGTTCGCTGTACGGTGTGAAGAAGCCAAAGAAAGATAAATAACGAATACTGAAATTGTATGAGAGGTAAACAAGCCCCAATAAGAAATATTGCACCGGATAGTCGCTATAACTCGACGCAGTTGACCAAATTTATCAACTATATCATGGTGCACGGAAAGAAAACCGTTGCGAATAAGATTGTGTACGGAGCATTTGATTGGATTGAAGAAAAAACTGGTGAACCAGGATACGATGTGTGGTTAAAAGCTATTCAGAATGTATCGCCGTCATTGGAAGTGCGAGCTCGCCGTGTTGGTGGAGCAAACTACCAAGTGCCTATTGAGGTACGACCAGAACGTCGATTCACATTAGCGAGTCGTTGGATTATTGGTGCAGCCCAAAAGCGAAAAGGGAAACCAATGCATCAGTGCCTTGCTCAAGAGTTGATGGATGCCGCTAAAGGTGAAGGTGACGCAATGAAGAAGAAAGATGATGTGCAGTGCATGGCATATTCAAACCGCGCATTTGCTCATTTTGCTTAAACACATATATAAAAACCATTTATGGAAGAACAACATTATTCACTTGAAAAGACACGTAATATCGGAATTATCGCGCATATTGATGCTGGTAAGACAACGGTGACTGAACGTGTGCTCTATTATACGGGGAAGACTCACAAAATTGGTGAAGTGCATGAAGGTGAAGCAACGATGGATTGGATGGAGCAAGAGCAGGAGCGTGGCATCACCATCACTGCTGCGGCAACCACTGCTGAGTGGAAGGATCATAAGATTAATATCATTGACACTCCAGGTCATGTGGACTTTACCGTTGAGGTAGAGCGTTCATTGCGTGTGCTGGATGGTGGTGTAGTGATCTTTGACGGCGTTGCTGGTGTAGAACCGCAGTCTGAGACGGTGTGGCATCAAGCAGATAAGTACAATGTGCCCAGAATGTGTTTCATCAACAAGATGGATCGTACTGGTGCAGATTTCTATGCTGACATTGATAGCATAGAGAAGCGACTAACCAAAAAGGCGTTCCCTATTCAACTTCCTATTGGTGCTGGTGATACGTTTACTGGATTGGTTGATTTAATGACACAAAAGGCGGTTATCTATAAAGATGAGATGGGACAGGTGTTTGAAGAAGTTGATATTCCTGAAGACATGAAGGAGCTCGCTGCCAAATATCGTGGTGAGTTAATTGAAGCCATTGTAGAAAATGACGAGGCGTTGATGAATGCATACCTTGAAGGTAATGAACCATCACTTGAGGATATGAAGCGTGTACTGCGTGCAGCAGTTATTGCTCTTGAGATCATTCCTATTATGTGTGGGTCTGCGTTGAAGAACAAAGGTGTGCAACATATGTTGGACGCGGTGAATGATTTTCTTCCGTCTCCACTCGACATTCCTCCAACGGTTGGACATGATCCTGATGATCTAGATAAGGTAATTGTGCGACAAACAAGTGACGATGAGCCATTGGCTGCGTTGGCATTTAAAGTTGCTTCTGACCCATTTGTTGGCAAGTTGATCTTTATCCGTGTATATTCCGGTATATTGAAGTCAGGTTCATACGTGTTGAACATGACAACTGGAAAGAAAGAACGTATCTCACGTTTGGTGCGTTTGCATTCCAATTCTCGTTCAGAAATTGATCAGATTGGTGCAGGTGACATTGCTGCCGCAGTTGGTTTAAAAGAAACCATTACAGGATCAACACTGTGCGACGAAGACAATCCAATTATTCTTGAGCAGATCACATTCCCAGAACCGGTGATCTCTATTGCAGTTGAGCCAAAGACAAAGGCAGACCAAGAGAAAATGGGTATTGCGATTGCTCGATTAGTAGAAGAAGATCCAACGTTGCGTGTGAAGGCAGATGAAGAAACCAATCAGACCGTGTTGTCTGGAATGGGTGAACTTCACCTCGATATTATCATTGATCGTATGAAGCGTGAGTTTAACGTGGAAGCGAACATTGGTACTCCACAAGTTGCATATAAGGAGACGATTACTGCAACTGCAACAGGAGAAGAGAAATATGCGAAGCAGTCGGGTGGACGTGGTCAGTATGGTCACTGTGTCTTAGAGATTGAACCAATGCAAGTGAGTGCTGGTGATACCGCAGACGGTGAAGAGGAAGTACATTTCGAATTTGAAGACAAGACGAAAGGTGGATCTATTCCAAAGGAATATATTCCAGCTATTGAAAAAGGTGTTCGTGAAGCGTTGGATAAAGGTATTGTTGCCGGGTATCCATTGCTCGACATTCGTGTTCGGCTGTTAGACGGTTCGTATCATGATGTTGACTCTTCTGAAGCAGCGTTTAAAATTGCTGGTTCAAAGGCGTTCCGTACTGCGGCTAGTAAAGCCAGTCCAGTTCTGCTGGAGCCTATTATGAAAGTTGACGTAACTACTCCTGAAGAGTTTATGGGAGATGTTATGGGAGACATCAATGCCAAGCGTGGACAAATTCAAGAAATGGTTGAACGTGGACAGGTGAAGGTGGTGCATGCGTTTGTTCCTCTTTCAGAAATGTTTGGTTACGCAACACAATTGCGTTCCATGACCCAAGGTCGCGCGAACTATTCTATGGAATTTGAGAAATATGAGCCTGTTCCAAAGAATGTCAGTAACAAGATTGTTGAAGATAGAGGCGGTACAGTAAAAGACGAAGAAGAGGACGAAGAATAATCTTTCGTTCGAGGCAGTTCAAGAAAGAGCCGGGTTCGCCCGGTTCTTTTTGTTTGCTTTGCTTGACATTTTTTTATTTATTCTTGGTTTCAAGAATTTAGCGCAACGAGTTCATTAAATTTTTCATCTGGCTTG
>CAZMTW010000047.1:0-8201 GCA_964569285.1 uncultured Gammaproteobacteria bacterium | reverse complement strand
AGCAGGTTGAGTAACGGTAAGAGTATTTGGTGGCATTTGTGGTAATGATTCTTGTGGAGGAAATGTCGCTGCTGACGCCATTTCAGCTACAGGCGCAGCTGTGGGAAATGGTTCTGGTGCCATTGGTTCTGGAGCTGTTGCGCTGGTGACTGGTGGCTGATCCATAAACATTGGGCTTTCTAGTGGATTTTGCTCTTGAGGAGCAGGTTGTATAGATTGCTCAGTGATTGGGCTTGGCAATGGAGGTAGTGCTTGTGGTGCAGCTGTTGTCCCAATACCAATACTATTTGATAGAGGTGGGGCTACAGTGGGTTGAGATAGTGGTTGAATTGGCTGTGCTGGTTGCTGGGGTAAAGGCGGCAGGGTTTGATCATCCCCCATAAATTTTTTGTTTGTGAATAAATTCTGAATACAGTATAGCAAATCCTGCATTTTGTATACAAATGTGATATACTTTTGGTTGAAATATATACATGGCAATAGAAGCACTCAATTTACTACGAAACATGAAAGTAAAGTACAAAGTACTGCTTATTTTCGTGCTGTTGTTATTGTTGGTGGTCGATCTAGGAGCGCTCAATATTACATCTGTCTACGATATCCGCAATGATACACAACATATTTCAGATGAACTTATTCCACGTCTTATTCAAACAGACGAAATAAAAGATAGTCTTAATCTCTCACTTCTCTCTGCATATGACTATGTTCAATCAGGAAACAGTGAAAGTAAGCAGCAATACGAGGAGCATTTGCAAAGAGCAGTAGCAGCAGAAGTTGATTTATTTTTAAGCTCAACCTCTGAGGCAGATTTAGAGTTCACCACCTCGTTTCAAGCGCATATTAATAACCTGAATGACGCACTTTCTGATTTAATTGATGCATATGAAAGAGGAGCTGACAGCGATGTAATTCAACAACAACTCACAATTGTTTCTACATACCGAGATAGCTTTGCATCTTTTTTAAATGATGAAGTTAAACTGAAAGTTCAGGAAGAGTCAGTACTTGAAATACAACAGACAAACAAGCAAGTTACTCAAACGATTATTAACGTGGCTGTTGTGGGACTTATTGCTGTTATTGGCCTCATATTGTTGTATTCGTTTATTAACACCTCAGTTACAAAGCCGGTTCAGCAATTGACAGAAGCTGCTGAAGATATTGGTAAAGGAAAATTTCGTATTGTTGATATCCAGAGTAAAGACGAAATGGGTTTATTTGCGGATACGTTTAACACAATGACGCAGAGAGTAAAAGCATCTCAAGAGTCATTGGAGATTGAGTTGAAGAAGACAAAGAAGTTAGATCATCAGAAAACAGAGTTTTTAGCCATTGCAGCACATCAATTGCGCACACCTATGTCCGGAATTAAGTGGTTGGTGAATATGGTTATCGATGGCGACCTCGGTAAAATATCTAAAGAAGCGACTGAACAGCTTGGGAAGGGAATGGAAAATATTAATCGAATGATAGGGTTGATCAATAATTTGCTTGACGTCACTCAGTTAGAAACAGAGCAGTTGAAATATCAATTGAAAGCGTACGATCTAGTTGAGCTGAGTGAGAGTGTTTTGAATGAATTTGATCATAATGCGAAGAATAATAAGGTAAAGCTTTCGATAAAGAAACCCTCTAAAGCGCTCCCAATGGTAAAGGTAGATAGTGATAAAATTAAGCTGGCTTTACGTAATTTGATCGACAATGCTATTAAGTATACAAAGGCTACGGGGAAGGTAGAATTGAGTTTTTCGAACGATGCGAACTCGTGTTCTGTCATTGTGTCTGATACGGGATATGGTATTCCGTTTGATGAACAGGATCGGGTGTTTTCTAAGTTTTATCGAGGTTCTAATATACAAACAGTTCAGGCTGATGGATCTGGTTTGGGGCTATTTATAGTGCATGAAGTTATTATTCAACATCATGGAGATGTCACATTTGAGAGTGAAGTTGGAAAAGGAACGACGTTTACTATCGAGCTACCTCTCGCAGATAAAGAACTTATTGCAATAACCAAAGCAGAAACAGCAACGAATAGTTAGGGGCGTATGTAGATAGCGTTTACGAGAGATCTTTGGTGTTTTGAATCAACTGCAGAACGGCATATGTTGCGTCCTCTGCTAGCCAGATACGTTCAAGGGCATTCTTTTCATTGTTTGCAGTGATTATGCCAAATCCGATAGGTGTGTTGTGTTTCACGATCAAATCCATAATAGCAGTACTGATTGCTTGAACGACAACGTCATAGTGAATTGTTTCGCCTTTTATCAGACATCCCAATGCGACAAGTCCATTATACTTTTTTGTTAATGCCATTTTTTGAAGGGCATGTGTGATTTCAAAACATCCTGCAACCTCAATAACGTCGTAGGAAATGTTGTATGACTCTAGCACCGTTGTTGCAGCGTCCAGTTGTTGTTGTGTGATATCCGTATTAAAACAGGCGCGTGCAATACCAATTCTCAGCTTTTCTGGGCTACCTAGTTCTAGCTTCTTTTTTTCTTGTCTCTTAGACATACTTTTGCTGTCGTTCTATATATTTAGCGATCATATCATACTCTATGTTGACCAGATCACCAACTTTGAGTGAACTTAGGTTTGTATTTTCCCATGTGTGCGGTATGAGTGACACTTGAAAGGTATCGTCGGTAGGATTTATGGCTGTGAGACTGATGCCGTTTACAGCGACCGAGCCTTTGTGAATAATGTACTGTGGTTTGTCGTAGGATATTGTGAGCGTGTATGAATCACCTTCCTCAACAATCTCTTTTATCTGACCCGTCGTATCCGTGTGCCCACTGACCGTATGACCAGAAAGAAGGTCTTTCATCTGCAGACTGCGTTCTAAGTTTACCTTTGATCCTTTCTCTAATTCGGACGCAGTTGTTAGGCGCAACGACTCCGGCATGTACGCGACGGTAAAATCGTCAGCCGTCATTTCTGTGACTGTTGAGCAGACGCCATTAATATTTATACTCTCCCCTACTTCAAGCTCCCATTTTTTAGGACGAGAAATAACAACGTTCACCATTTCGTTTTCCTTTGCAGTACTGGCGACTGTTTCTTGAGCTGTGATAATTCCGGTAAACATTAATTTGCCTTAAAATATTTTCTTGCCGCTTGCTCATCCTGTTTCATAGCTGCGACGAGTGCCTTCGCTCCTGCATATTTCTTGTTTCCGCGTGTTTTTTTTATAAGGCGAATGCTGATCCATTTTCCGTACAGATTCTTATTAAAATCTAGTATGTAGCACTCTGCCTTTTTTTCTGTTCGTTTAAATGTGAGTGCAGGACCAATGAATGTTAAGGATGGAAGCCAGTTGTTGTTTATCTTTACAAGCGAAATGTACACACCGTCTGAGAATTGTTTGTGGAGATTTATGTTAGCAGTAGGAAAGCCGAGTTTTCGACCTCGTTTATCGCCGTGTTGAACTTTACCCCAAAGATGTTTAATCATTTATTGTGAATATACTGTTTTAAGTCGTTCAACTTCTTCTGCATACATCGAATCAATTTTCTCAATTTCTGCTACTTCTTCTTTAAGCACGATTATGACATGTTGAGCCTCTTCGTCTGAAAGTTGTTCAGTTCGATATGCTTCAAGTATGAGTTCTTGGGCGTACACTGGAAAAACAGTACTCTGCGGAAGTAGATTTGATAGTTTCTCATTAAGTTCTTTATTCATTGTGATTTTGATTTCATATTCTCACCCAATATTTTCAGAAAATTGGAAAAAATAATCTCTCGGGCTTGATGAGTATCTTGTTCAACAATTCTTTCTCTGAGACCAGATATGGTACTAAAGCCCAGCGCCTGTTTTGCTTCAGGCGACAGCGCGGCTAGCTCTGCTTCAATTATTTTTGATCTCATTGTGATTATTATATCCATCGTAATCCCGTTTACTTTAGGATGATTTTGGATTGACCACATCATCCTGTCTACGTATCTAATTGCTTGAACAGCACTTACGGGATTATGGGCTAAAACAACTATGCCTTCTGGCAAAGCTGTAACATGTTGCTCGTGTGAAGACTGCACCCATATTTCATCCCCCGCTCCTTGTAGAAGCGGGTCATCTTTACCTGCGTCAGTGAGTTCAAGTTTACTCGGTCCTACTTCACGCATTTTCTTACCTTGCGCGTCCTGCATCCATCCAACCTCTCCTCCGGCGTGAGCTAGAATTTTTTGATGCCCGAAACACACGCCCAGTGTTGGAATATCATGCTCTCGAATCACCCTTAAAACATCGTCAACATTGCGCATCCATTCTGCTTCGGCACTATTTGGATCTTCTCGCATTGTTGTTACCATAGCGCTAGAGCCAGTCATCAACACAGCGTCGTATTTCTCTACGTCTGTCTCTGGTCTCGGATCGCCTCCACGTGCATCCCATATCTCGAAGCGCTGGTCTCCTTCGTCGTATCCCATCGCATAACGAAACCATTCAGCAAATAAGGGTCTCTCAGACCCTCCTGCCATTGATTCGTGATACAATTGTTTTTGTTCTGGATGTAGCCCTTTCCATGCATCTGAGTTCATAATAGATCCTCCACTTGTATCAATACAAAGTATTCTATGTTCTCTGCTTAATCTATCACTCAATTCCAATCTTCTTTCTGCATGATTCCTACGGGCATGCTCGAGCTCACGCTCGTACCGCTCCCGCATAGGGTTGCCTATCACCCGTTCTAATCGTGATCTTTTCATTTTAATATGTAAATTCTTCTAAAACTCTCTGCATACCACCTTCCGTAAATGACGCTATAATGTCGTCAGCCAGTGTCATTCCTGTCTTCAAATTCTTCTTCAGAGGTTCAAGGTATTTTTCTTCACCCAACTTCCTTTTCTGTAAACCAGCCTCTGCGATTTCTAACATCTCGGCAATGAGCTTTAAATTCCTCTCTTTATTCTCTGCAAAATCCAACCCATGCTCTTGTGCATCATCTTTGATTGCAATCCATTCATTCCACGTTAACCGATTCTCTAATTCAGTAGCTTCATTCATATTTTCAGCCAGCCCTAAAAGTAATGCTGGCACTGCCATTTCCTCTCCCTTTCGCGCTACACCACTCGGTCGAAACTCTAAATACGCTCCTGCGCTGTGTGTTGTTAGATATTCGGTAAGGGAGTTGTTGTTATATGCATCTACGACACCATCAATTGTCGAACTGTCGTCAAAGAAATAATGCATTTTTTCCCCTGGCCAACCATATTGGTGAAGGGAGTTAAGCATTTTTTTATCCGGCATGATTTCCGTCTCTATACCATCCATTCCAACCACCGGTATGGGTTTTTTTGCTTTCAAGTATTCAATGATACTTTCATTATTAAGCATGCGATAACCGTCACTTTTATTTTCAGTTAAAAAGAAGAGACTTGAGTCCCAAAAAAACCGAAGATAGTCATCTACTGATTCGTACGGCTGTTCCGGCATGTCATTCGACAGATACGGTTGTATGTTTTTTGAGAATTTTGCGTTCCACTGATGCCAAATCCACTTTCGCATCGACTTCCACTCTGCAATCTTCCCTTGAGCAAGTGGAGCTGAGGTTGTTAATGCGACAATGAGACCAGACAATGCAGAGCTATTTTTGAGCACCACAGGCCATTCCTCGATACTCACGTCAATCGCTGCTTGATGAGATGCCATAGGAACAGCGTGCTCCCAGTGCGGTACAACTACATTAAACAAAATATACCAGTCTTTTTCTGTTTGCTTAGAACGGTCAAGCCATGTGATTGGTTGACATCCAGTTGTGAGTAGATGCACACCTCTTTTTTCTGCCACAGTTGTAAATTGTGACAATAGTCTGGCTACATTTTTCTCGTTCTCTTGTATTGTTTCCTTGGGTGCGAGTGAAAATTCAACAGTACATACCCCTCTGTCTGTATTAATAACCTCTGTATATCCATCTACATTTCTATACATCCCAGTAATGGCCTTCCCATGCTTTTCTTCTTTTAAACTCCATTCAGGATGCGCAGAAACAAAATCATTCCATATCAATTTTATGGTCTTATGGTCAATTCCTGTTCCATCTGCAAAAACTGCGGGGTATTCTAATTCTAATCCTATCTTTCGCATTACGATATTCATCAAAAAAGGCTCCGCTGAACGGAGCCCCCTACCATTTCGCTTATTTCTTAAATTCCTTTTTTACTTGATTCCATTCTTTCTTCAGTTCTGCGGCTAGCTCATCAGCTGCAGCCTTTGTAAGCTTCTTTTTCTTTTGATACTCAGCAACAACTTCGTCTACTGCTTCTTCGTACTTTTCCTTTGTAAGTTTCTTTATTTTCTCAGCTTTCATTGCCACTTTCTTCGAAACTTCTGTTGCGTGACGCATTCCTTTTACAGTCAACGCCTTTCCCTTTTTTGTCTGTGTGAGAAAACTCACCACTCCTGCTGCAACTGCTGCAGCTACTCCTGCTCCGACCAAATATTTTGATGTGTTTGATTTTTTCTTTGGCATAATAACCTCCGTTTATGTTTATTAGATAGCTAAATCCTACTGAAATCAGCGTAGTTTGTCAATTGATTCTGTGTTGACTATAACTCAACTGAGTCTAGCTCTGTTGGCACTATAATCTCTGCGTCCAAGCTTTGTTGAAGGTGACGTTGTAGCGCATCTGCTTGATCTTCCTCTCCATGTGTGATAAACACCTTCTTTAGTCGCTTTCGGTCAAATGACGAAACCCACTCCGTAAGCTTTGGCTGATCACCATGCGCAGAATACCCTCCAATTGCCTTTACCTTTGCTTTAACATCGAATTCCTCTCCATGTACCTTGATCTTCTTTTTACCATCGAGAATTTGACGTCCGAGCGTTCCTTGCACCTGATACCCGACAATAAGGTACGTGTTCGCAAAATTACTGATGTACTTCTTAATATGATGCAAAATGCGTCCACCGTGTGCCATTCCAGATCCGGCAATAATTACCTTTGGAGCAGGAAAATTTGCTATTGCTTTTGACTCATCTGTTTCCAGTGTCATTTTTAAACCTGGAAAATCAAACACGTCATCTCCACTTTTTATCATGTCTTGTGTTTCTTTGTTGAAGTAGACCTCAGACTCTTGAAATACTCTTGTTGCTTTAATAGCGAGTGGACTATCGAGAAAGATAGGAACCGGTGGAATGTGTTTTTCATTAACCAATGTGTTGAGTTCGTAGAGTAACTCTTGCGTTCGTTCCATGGCAAATGCCGGTATCATGAGAACACCTTTCATTTGCACTGTTTCGTATATAATTGATTTCAATAATAACGTTCGGGTTTCTTTATCTTCATGTACCCGGCCACCATAGGTTGATTCCATTACAACATAATCTGCTGCATCAATATGATCTGTTGCTCGCAGAAGCGGAACTGGTGGATTCCCAAGATCACCTGAAAAAACAATAGAAGTATCACCATCTGTAATCCGTATACTCGAAGATCCTAATATATGACCAGCGTCAAAAAATTCAATACTCACATTGTCATCTACACGCAATGGCGTATGATATTCTGCGTCTTCAAAAAGAGGTTCTGTTCGTGCAAAATCTTCTTCTGTATATAGAGGTGCATGATCATGACGTTGTGCCTCGGAAGCAAGAATGCGCGTGGAGTCTTCCATGATGAGTTTTGCCAAATTGTTTGTTGCCGCCGTTGCGATGATTCGGCCACTAAATCCTTCGCGTACTAGTTTTGGTATTCGTCCAGTGTGATCAAGGTGCGCATGCGTAATAAGCACAATATCGATCTTGCTTGGATCAAATGGAAATGGTTCAAAATTGAGTTGCTCTCCTACTCTACTTCCTTGAATCATTCCACAATCAACTAAAATCTTTGTTTTTGATGTTTCTAATAAATAGCAGGATCCAGTTACGCGCTTTTGTGCGCCGCAAAAAGTAAGCTTCATGATTGTGTTGTAGATTGTTCAGTTGGTTTCTCAACATGGCACACAGAAAGAAGTTGTCCAGACCCGCAATAGCAAATCTCGCCCATTTCTTGATCGTGGCAGATTTCTTTTTGCCATGATACGTTGTCACACACGGCACATCGATATTCTGGTGTTGGTACTTCCATACAATCAGTATAGCATTAGACCTGTACTTCCTCAATACCATCAATAACGCTGTCTAAAAGTGTGTCCCATTGTAATGTAGCTTCTATTTCTCGTATATCCCGTAGCTGAGCCCGTGTTTCGACCTGATTTGG
>CAZMTW010000046.1:0-8245 GCA_964569285.1 uncultured Gammaproteobacteria bacterium | reverse complement strand
CGAATCCGCGGAGCTAATACAGCAAATAGAGCGAGCGCAATTACAGTTGGAACAGTGAACCAGAATATCCCAGCAAGGCCTTTTTCATATGCTAGCTGGACCGACACAAACAAGGCAGGAGCCCAAATCCACGACGCGGCAATACTAACTCCACCAGAGAACCAACCAACGTTGCGGTCCGCCAGTAAAAACCCTTGGGCACTATTTTTTTGTTTTTTGCGTTCGAACAATAGAGTTGTGACTATCATTACAATGCCGAATGCAAGTAAAAAGAGGTAGCCTTGTGATTGTGTGATGTATACTGTGTTCATATGTAATGTTATTAATTGGTTTACATAACAACGCATTCTATGCTATTATTAACGAGTGGCAAACACCACCACAGTATACTTCCATAACCTTAGCACACTATATGTATCTAGAATTGTTCCAAAACCTAGGATTATCCAAAAACGAAGCAGAGATTTATGAAGCACTTCTTGAATATGGAGAGTCCTCTGTCTCCTCTATTGCCGCTATTACAAACATAAATAGACGCAATATTTACGACGTATTGAACCGAATGATAGAAAAAGGCCTGGTCATGACAGTAGTTTCAGAAAAAGAAAGTACCTTTCGACCAGTAGACCCACAGAAGCTTAATGAGCTGTTGCAAGAAAAGGCATCCATGCTTGGCAGTTCAATGGACGAACTACGAAACCTATACAAAAAGAAGGCGAAGAAAAGTGGTGTGACCGTCTATAGAGGCGCCGAGGGGTGGAAGAACTATATGCGCGATATGATTCAAGTTGGTGAACCTACATTCTTTCTTGGAGCAAAAGGCGGATGGCTGGATGAACGAGTGAAGCATTTCTATCCGCAGTTTGCTGAAGCACTCAAAAAAAAGAAACTTCCCATGTATCACCTTTTTGACTGGGAGGTGAAAGAACAATTTCCTGAAATTTTAAAACACGTCACAGGTCAATATAAATTTTTGCCTAAGGAGTACTCTACTCAAGGTGGTGCCGTTGATATCTTTGGCGATCATGTAAATATTCTCGATGATCTACAGCTTGGCGGCTTTGGTGACGACGACTTTTCCTTCACCGTTATTGTAAACGACCAAATTGCTGATTCATTTCGAACATGGTTTAGATATATGTGGGACAAATGTCCGAATATAAAGGAAAACAAGGCACAAGGAACAATATCCGCAAAGGATTATATTTCGTAAAAAAAATCGCCCCGGCACTCTCGTTCGTTATCTCATATTGAGTACGAAACAAAAGCGCCAAGGGTAATCGATGTCCGCGTGGCTAGCCGATGCGGCACACAACTCGAACAAAGTTGTTGAACGAGCCGTGTGTGCCCGCCCACGCCCATTCTCTCCTCATTCTAGGGGAGAAGGTGTAGTGCAGAGCCGCTACACACAGCAGATCTCCTCGCCAGGTCGGACAGACTTCACGCCAGTGCATGAACAGGTACGTGCACCAAAGCCGTTCCTTGCCCAATCCTGCAGTGGGGGTCCGTGCGTGTTCCAACCACCATTTGCAGTCGTCCTCGCCTCCGAGAAGCGAGTTCGGCTCGCGAGCAATAACACGCCGGAGCATGTCGAACTCACCAATCGAGCCATAGTAGTTGGATACGACTTGGTGGCACACGTAGACACGCCCTGCCACACGCATGCTTGTCGGCGGAGGAATGTACGCCATCATCCTCTCGCGTGCTGCCTGTGCCTCTACCTGCATCTGATGCCACGTCGGTGAACCAACCACGTACCGTCCACCATAGACATGTTGCCAATTGAAACTCACGACGTGTCCTCCTCTGGGACAGTTGACCACAGCTGAAGGCTGTAATCACTCCATTACGGACGAAAACAGCAATAGTTATTGCTACTTGCCTCCGTAATAGACTCAACCAAAAAACCGAAAAAACATTAACTCAAAACATCAATAATGGCAATGGCTAAACCCTTACCTAAAACCGTACACACAAAAATACAATGTACTTAAGATTCTCCGTTATGCCATTTATTTCTCTATGACTCGTCTCCAACTGCAGGCTGTTTCTTCCACGCAGTGGTAATATATCTATCAACACCTTGAGCAATTTTTTGTTGCATAGACACACCTTCAGAAGTTTTCACCTGCCCATTACTTTTTCTACCATCTCCATGAGTTGCATCAAATGCTCCAGCTTTTCCATCCGCACCAACTGTAATGTCAAAAGAACGCTCTGAACCTTCCCATGTAAATCCGATCGTATAACCACCTTGTCCGTCTGGAGTAACATCACTTATTTTACACTCACCTGCCATAGGAACAGCCATTGATATTTCTTTTCCTCCTAATCGTAAAATTTGGTTATCAGCATCAAAGGCTTTAGCAACCAAATCGGCAGTTGTTTCGCCATCTTTTTCTGCTTCTAATTCAGGCCCCTCTACTTGCTCAGATGCGGCTCCTTCGGCAGACTCATCAGAAACAACATCAAGATCATCAATTGAATCAAGTGAAGCACCTTCCTCGTCAGAAACAACATCAACACTAGGCTGTACAGGAGCCTCAGGTGCGGCTTCCACTGTTGCTGGTGGAACAACAGGTGCGACTTCTACAACTTCTGCTTTTGGTTTTTCATTTGCAGGTGGCTGCTGTGCCGCAGCTTCAACTGATGCCGAAGCGGCGGTTTTAGGAGCTGCTTCAACAACTGTTCCCGCAGGAGCCTCATTCTCCGTTTGTACAGCAGCATTGGCCACTGTTGGTTCAGCAGGTAAGAGTTCACTTGTCACCGTCTCACCTTTTGCTCGTGCCAGAGCTTCTTCTGCTTCCATAACATCTGCTCGCGCCATAGCCCGGTCAACTTTCTTTGTTCCAGAAAAACCAGACATCACACCAAATTTCTTTAAAGCTTGTTTCTTCGCAGATAAATTTGCTTCAGCCTTACTTACAAGTTCACTCTGAGCCTCCACACCTGGCTTATCATTAGTCATCTTATCCAACTCCATTTGCGCTCTTTCTAATCCCTCTTGAGCCTCATCTAAATCAACACGTGCGACAGCGCGATCAACTTTCTTTGTTCCAGAAAAACCAGCAAATGGTCCAACTTCTTTCAGCGCTTTTTGAGCCCTAGCTAATTCAGCTTTGGCATCACTCACTTTTGTAAGTAATGTTTCTCGATACGCCACAGCATCTGCTGCAGTACTATCTAACTGCGATGCTTCTGATGTATTAACTGCGACACCTGCTTTTGCTGCATCTGCTATCGCTATTGCTCCAATTTCAGCAACGCCAGATGCAGCAACTTGTGAATCTGCTGCCATTTTATCTCCTGCCTTCGCTACATTCTCTGGTGAAACTATTAGTTTTTTTTCTCCTGCTTCTGGACCTTTACCTTCGCTGCTTTTTAGAGTATCCACTTGAATACTTCTTGGTTTACCTTTGTTATCTTCTAATCCTGGCATAATTGTATAGTTAGTCTAATATTATTTATTGTGCGGCCTCTATATTAACCGTCTAAATTAATTTTAAAACTATAAGTTTATATTACTATCAATTAGTATAATAATACCATAAGATTCGGGTTTTGTCAATAGACACGTAGCTACATTCAACTTGCAAGTGCAACACCTGTTACTATAATACACTGGATATTTGAATAATCTCAAAACAAATACCATTCTCAAGAAAGAAATGAAGTGTTACAATGACTGCACTATTTACATACGAATATTATGGATACCATACCAGAACCAGAAGAAAACCAAAACCAAGCCGCGCTTAACGAATGTCTCAATACCATGGTAGACGCATTCAACGAATTCCATGCACAAATAAAGGTGTTAGAAAAAACTCAGCACGACACCGCTGCATCTATTAGAGCGCGTATTGATCAAAAGAAAATTGAAGAAGTTAGGCAAACAATAGCAAATTTGTAGTTTTTTCACTAACGTGAGGTAAACAACTGCGTATAGTAATACCGGTTGCCGATTTGTGCTATATAGAGAACGAACCTGTGTTGGTTTTTCAATTGCAGAAGATTGAAATATTGTTGCGTGTACACGTGCACAACTGATAAAAAAACAACTAAGGTAAGAACAAAAAATACTTTTGATGCACATTATTTATACACGTAGTGTAAAAAAAAACAAAAAATAAAATGCAACAACAAAAAAATAAAAAAAATTTCGTATGAATGTTATCCACAGTTACTTTTTTTTGCACTCACATTATTTTTAAAAACAATGTACAATTTACACAGATAAGAAAAAAAGAAAGGGGGTGCGTACTATGGCAGTTAAAAAAAGAAAGCCAGCTAAACGTAAAGTTGCAAAGCGAAAGCCAGTAGCTAAGAAGAAGGTGGCAAAGCGAAAGCCAGCTAAACGTAAAGTTGCAAAGCGAAAGCCAGTAGCTAAGAAGCGAAAGCCAGCTAAGCGAAAGAAAAAATAAGAATACAGACCTCTTCGGAGGTCTGTTCTTAATATAGGCGTCATGGCGTATACTATATGCTATAAAAAATAAAAAAAGGAGGTATGAAATACATAGACGCAATAAAAGTAACAGCAATTGCATTTATTGCGATTGTCTTCATCACATACATGATTGATGGAATTGGACCATCGAGTGAGGTTGAACTCGTTCTTACTATTAGTACATTCCTTTTTGCTATTCTCACCGGTTTTTTTATTGCTCGACTCAGTTCACGTTTTGATAGTATACGCATTACAGTTGCAGAGGAAGACGCCCAGATGCTCTCTTTATATAGAACAAGTGAAGCGTTTGGAAAACAATTTTCAAACAAAGTTGCTACAGAAATAGATTCCTATTACATCATCTCGTACGATTTTAGTCTTTCAGATTCAGACAAAGCTACAAAAGCGAATGGGAGATACATCACTCAATTATGGAAACTCATTCACTCCGTGAAAAAGAAAGATCCGTCTGGAGCATATCAAAATATGATGGGACAAATGACTGCTATTGAACTAACCAGAAAAAAAGCTGCAGCTATTTCAAAAGAAAAACTTGGAGCAGGACAATGGACCACGCTTATTTTACTTACTGGTATAATTCTTACCAGTGTTAATTATATTAAAACCGATAGCCTGTACTCTATTATCATTAGCATTCTACTTGCAACTATCTTAGTGTTAGTATTACTCATCATGCGTGATCTTCAAAACCTCATGCTTGGCGGTGTGAGTCTGCTGGAAGAATCAGGACAACTGATATTAGAAGAAATTGGAAAACAGCGATACTACAACGAGTACTTTATTAAAAAAGGCATAAGCACAGTACCGAAAGACATCACAGCATACCGAGTAGGCACGCACAAACCTGGTTCTCACACATTCAAAATCAAAAAGGTAAAGACATAACAGACACAAAAATACCCCGATGAACATCGGGGTATTTTTATAATCGAGTAAACGAATGTTAGTCTTGTCGATCTTCGGCTGGCTTTACAGCAATAGCGCGACCGTCAAACTCTTGACCGTCCCACATCTCCATAGCGGCAGCTGCCTCTTCTGAAGAAGACATTTCAACAAAGCCGAATCCACGGGATCGTCCTGTATCTCTGTCCATAATGATTTTAGCAGAAACAACAGAACCAGCTTTTTCAAAAGCTGCTTGTAGATCTGCCTCAGTGGAAGCAAATGGAATGCCTCCAACGAATAGTTTTGCGTTCATGGTGAACTTCTAACGAATTAAATTGCTATTGTATTATGGAGGTTTCGTCAGATATTGCAAGTGTGCCTATCAACAGAAAGTTATTTTAACGTACACTTAGAGAAAAATTGACCCTGTAACCGAATTGACTCAAGCAGATCTCATAGTGTAAGGTGCGATCACAATATGCTGGACATCCAGCACTTCAGGCGAAAGCCACGGGGGTAACCATGACCACTCATAACGGACCGCGCGGAGGAAGTGGAATGGCTGGAGCAGTAACAGCCGGACTGTTGGTGGAGAAGTTCTCTCGACTGCCGTCTCTGGTCTTCTTCTACCTGCTGCCCATCCTGCTCTTCACGGTGGTCGGCATGTCGGCTGTCATCAGCTTCTGGATCGGAGCTCTCGGTGCTGGAAGTGCCGGGATCTTCCTGCGCTACTGGGCGATCGACGACAACATCTCGGGCATCAAGAACGCGTCGTTCATTCGCACGCTCCTCTTCACCGGTGCAGAAGTCGGCCTCGGTGCGCTGCTGGCCTTCATCTTCATCACGACTGATCTGTCGTTCACGATGGCCACACTCATCCAAGTGGTCATCCTGCTTCTACTGGGCATGCTGAACATCCGTTCCTGGTGGAACGATCAGCCACCGTACCACTAGGGCACAACAAGAGTACAGACCTTGCGTCGACGGGCTCCGCTGTCACGAACAGCGCCCCGTCACTTTTTTTTATAGATATGAACGTTTCTCTTTTTTGTAATAGCAATAGACTCTGCTGTAAAGAGATCACTCTCCGGAAGACTAAACACATTACTTGCAATCACACACCCACTTTTGCATTCGTATTCAAATTTCTTCATCAGCGATTTAGCTAAGCCAGTAATCCAAAAACCAACAATCGCATCAGCATCAGCAACAGAGTACTCAAACATATCACCATGAATAATAGTTGGTTTCTTTTTCCAAAATAGAAACCGCAATCGCGATGCCCATACTAAACTCCAATTTTTTTCAACTCCAACAAAATCTGCTTCTGGATACTTTTTCGCAAAAGCAGCAATCATCGTTCCATTACCACATCCAAGATCAACAATCTTTTTCTTTCCCTCCAACTCCCCTGAATCAATGATGGCCCGTAACGGTCGAGTGCTGGTTGGAACAAATGGAAGGGTTTGTCTATAACCAAAAACAAACAGCGCCAACTTAAATGTTATCCGCACTAAGAAAAATAACAAAAGAACATTAATTGCGACGTGAATCCATAGTATCCATAATTCCATGCTTTCAGTGTAGCACAATTTATCTCTGCAGACGAAACAACTACACGCCAGACAACGCTATACCCATATGTTTAAAAACTTGTTATCATAGGTGTGATAAATTGTTCTCTACTCTATATGGAAGAATCAACTCACGAAACATCAACATTCGAAAAGGAATATCGTTGCCCAAACGATAACAAGCTCCTCTTTAAAGGACTGATCGTCGAAGGAGAGATCGAAATCAAGTGTAAACAGTGTAAAGACATTATAGATATCGCACCCACTCCACTCAAGGACATTATCTGCAAAAAAGGCGGATGTGCTAATAGAGTTCAATAACTAAGGCGCTAGTCAGGCCCGAGTGCACGTTGAAGAATCACTAGACGTCACTGCAAGCGGAGCAAGCCATGTAACCTATTCTGGTGAGGCAACCGTGACAGAAGATATATCCGGAGCGAGCGATGTAAAAAAAGCACCCGTGTTCCTCAGCACGGGTGTGTTTGATTTGCACACAATTCTTATAGAGTGCCGTCATTTTAAATCCGACGGCGAAGATTGTGAGCCAAGGTCCGCAGAGTGCGACTTACTTCCCCGTAGGCGCTTCAATCGGGAAGCTGACCGCAAGCGAAGGAGCCACGCCACCCGACTGGCCATCGAAGCCAAGGGTGAAGAGCACGCCAGGAGCAATGCTCACGCCGTTGGGGAGGATGAAACCAGCCCCAGCAGAAACTCCTACGGCCCCGGTCGTTCCAGTGCCAGTGGCTGCTCGAAGTGCAGGGTCCTCATCGCTGAGAACCTGAACCCCCACGTCCAGGGCTAGCCATGGGAGGACCAGGAAGTCCGCGGTGAGTGCACCAGCGAATCCCCAGTTGCCCGCATCCGGCGCGACCTCGAAGCTCACTCCCGCTATCAACGAGAATGGGCCGTGAATGGAGAAGGTCAGGCTCGGCCCCGCGAACACAAAGGTGGCGAAGAGCTCACCTCCGGGAAGCGAGAAGGCCGGAGCAACGCCTGCGGAGAAACCCGCGCTGACCTTCGGCGCCGTCTGGAGTTCCTCCTCAGGCGCAGGGTTGGGGTTGTGCTCTGCAGCCCAGAGCGGGCGGACGCACAGCAAAAGTGCTGCGCAGAGGGCGAGGGCGGTTCGGCGTCGAATGGTGTCACCTCTTCTCGATCGCTCCGAGGATGGACGAACCTTCTGTGCCGGAGCATGCACAGGAGGCAGGAGTCGTACCGCGCTAGCCTTTGGCGGAACGGGAGAACGGACGAGGAGGAAGCAGCCGTTCTTGAAAATCGAGGCGCAGAAGCCCTGGATCTCCAGATTGCAACTAAACGCCTT
>CAZMTW010000045.1:0-8328 GCA_964569285.1 uncultured Gammaproteobacteria bacterium | reverse complement strand
ACGACAGTAGAAATACAAAGGGTGACCGTACGGATCGTTGCTCATGATGTATATTTTTCTGATAATACCGTTCCAATGTATGCAGAGATACTAAGTGAAGACAACAGATAGAAAATGATTAAATAAATTGTTAATAATAAGTAATGGCAATAGAAGACGACCAAAACAGACAACGTCACAATGCGCTACACTATCTAGGAGTATTTTTAAGTGGCTCCATTGCTGGCGTTCTTGTGATATTTGGCGCATTGCAACTTGCTGAACGTTTTACCAATACATTTGTTAGCGTGGTCACAAGTGTATTTACAGCCCCAGCGTTTGTTGCAACCCGAATCATAGGCTTACTCACTTGCGGCAACAGCTGTTACTATGATACCGAACTATCTGCATATAGCATGCTACCAATGGTTCTGCTCGGCATTATTGTTGGTGCAATTATTTATGGAATTATATTTACATTACTATTTCATTTCTACAAAAAAAGGGAGGGGGTATAGTATAATATCGAAGTAAAAAAAGAGCCGGCTCCTCCTTCAGGAGGCCGACGTTGTTGTAGTCGACTTACTCTTCGGTTCTGTCTCGGATGCCGACGATGAAGTCCCGAACGGTCGGGAGTCCGACATCGACACCGCACACTGCGAGCGCCGAAATCATCTTCATGTCAACAATCGCTCCAGGCCGAATGAGGTTACGCACCTCCGTCGTTGAATAAGAAGCTAAAACCAACCAAATTGTTATTTACCTGCGCCCCTCTCTGTTGTATACTATGTAATAGTACCAAAAAAAATTTAATGAAGTACATATCTATGAAAAAAATCCTTGCGCTCTTCACAATCATTACTAGCTTCTTTCTTTATACCCAGGGAGCGCTCGCAACCGAATACACCGTTACCTATACAGCAACAGATAGCTCGCTCAACCCAGGAACAGCAACACGTACAGTGACTGTTTCTGCAGCTGCTGTGGAAACACCTCCAGTAGAAGAAACACCTCCAGATGAAAGTACACCACCAGAAGAAGATGAAACAGATATTTTAGACAGCTACCCTTCGACTGAATGGACACAATTGACTCACCCAAATGCAGATACGGTCATTGTGGTCAAGAAAAATGGTCGAGTAGTCAAACTGCTAAACACAGCAACTGATGAAGTGATCAAATCAATCAAAACAAATAAGAAAGCACAGCAAGTGGTGCGAACAAAACGTCAAAAACTATTCAAAAAAAATACTCTTGTATTTGCATCTCTCAATAGAAAGAGCAAAAGCGTACAACTACAACTATTTCGACTCACGAGCGATTCAATCACAAGAACAGCCAGGACAAAAATAACACAATGGAGCGGCAAGAATTTTAAACTACAGGTAAAAGCGAAAGCAAAACGCATTATCCTGTCAAAAGGAAAAAATCAAGTCACACAAGCTGTTTCAAAAAAACTGAAATTGCGCTCCGTTGAATAAATGTGCTACAAATAACAACAAGGCTTAATAACCACGTTATTTCATAAACATATGGAGAAAAAAGTGTATAAGCAATGCCAATCATGCGGCATGCCACTTAAAAAAGATGAACAAGGTGGAGGTCTAGAAAAAGACGGTTCACGTAGCACAATGTACTGCAGCCATTGCTATGACAATGGTGAATTTCGTACACCAGACATGACTCTTGCTGAAATGCAACAACTGTGTGATGACATTCTAAAAAAAGAAATTAAGGCATCTCGAGTACTCAGGTGGATGTCAAAAAAGCAAATGCCAAAACTTGAACGGTGGAAGAAATAATTACGCTTCAACCGTACTACATGAAAAAAATAAAAAAGAAATACTCAGGAATACTTATCGGCGCACTACTTGGAGTATTCATGAGTATATTCATGTCTTTAGTGGTCACATATATCAACATTGGATTGGTTGATAATTTTCTAGAGATGTGGGGCAAGGCGTTTGCTTTTAGCTTCCCTATTAGTTTTCCAACTGCGTTGATCCTCACGCCCATAGTAAAAAAAGTTGTAGAGCGGATCACCGAATAAGCTTTTAAACTTACAATCAAATTGCTGGACTGCGTAGACGATGCTACACTGAATCCAATATGAAGAATGCCTTTATTATTCACGGAACCGGCGGATCCTCAACAGGAAACTGGTTTCCATGGCTTGCAACAGAACTTGAAAAAGAAGGCTACACTGTTTTTGTTCCCAACTTCCCTACTCCAGAAAACCAATCTCTTCAAAATTGGTTAGCTATTTTCGACCCATACAAACAATACCTAAATGAAGAAACTATTGTCATTGGGCATAGTCTCGGTCCTGCATTCCTATTACGAATCCTAGAAAAATTATCTCACTCAATCAAAGCTTCATTTTTTGTATCGGGATTCACAACACTATTGGACAATCCTGAATTTGATGAACTCAATCGCACATTTGTTACCGATCCATTCGATTGGGAAGCAATACAGAATAATTGCCATCAATTTGCTATAATCAATTCAGATGATGATCCATATGTTCCTGTAGAAAAAGGTCAAATAATCGCAGACCATCTCCATGCGCAGCTAACCGTTATCAAAGGAGGAGGCCATCTCAATACAGAAGCTGGATATACAACATTTCCTTTTTTACTTGAAGAAATTCAAAAACGAACAGAATGAAAAGCAAAAACATTCTCGAGGTCACAGATTTTTCAGTAGATGAATTCACAAAACTCATCAAACGTTCATTATATTTTAAAAAGCATTGGGGAAAAAAGTACTCCATTCTACAAGGTAAACGAATTGGACTTTTATTTGACGCGGCATCACTACGTACAAAATTATCATTCGAAATTGCTACGCATACACTCGGCGGGTTCCCCTATTTCGTTGACATTGACTCTATCACGCATGAAAAAGGTGTCCCAAGAGAAAGTTATGAAGATATTATTGAATCACTCGACAAATTTGTTGATGCATATGTCATACGAGATTATTCTCAAAACCTTATTACAGTATTAAAACGAAAAACATTTCCGCCAATTATCAATGGATTCTCTGTGACTGGGCACCCTAGTCAAGCGATTGCAGATGTATCGGTCATTATTGAACAAAAAGGTGACCTTACGAAGCTGAATATATGTGCGGTCTGTCCAGCGACTGGAAGTGGAGTAATTGAATCATTTGTATATGCTGTGCTGTTACTCGGCGGGAACATAACTCTCATCACTCCAACCGGCCGCTTTAAGGGTAAAAATTCCGATTTTCTTACAACGGTAGAAGGGCTACAAGGCACGCTGACCATTACAGATAATCCAAAAAAGGTTATACCATCTGCAGATGTGTTATACGTTGACGAATGGTGGTATCCCGGATCAGAGTTTCTCACAAAAAAACCTTCAAAAAAATACCAAGTAGATAGCACATTTTTGAAACACTCAAAAGAAAATCTCATTGTGCTCCATTGCCTTCCAGCACATCATGAAAGAGAAATAAGCGAGGAAGTCATTCGGTCAGATAAATCAATTGTATTTGAGGAAGCACAGTTTCGAATATATTCAGCAATGGCATTACTAGAATACGTAGCTCTGCCGTGACTATTCACTATCAGTAATTCGTCGTATAATACATACAGTACATAATTCACTCATAAACGTATACCTATGAAAAAAAATGCCGTCATCACTGTGTCAATCATAATAAATATTGTACTATTAGGACTTTTTTCCATCTATAAATTCACGCCATACTTGGATTACGCTGTTCTTGTCAAAAGCCTTCCGCGACTCTGCGAATATATTGAAACAACACAATCGGATATATACGAGGGTGTGCAATTATGCCATTTAGAAGAAGAAACAACTACCGAGCTAGAAACAGTGACAACAACTGAAGATACGGTACTGGAGGATGAAGTAACTGAAAATGTTACGACAGCAACAATTGTATTAAAGGAGAATAACGAAGACAGTGAATTAACCGATGTAAACCTCCTCAACGCAGCAACAAACAACGATACAACGTTGCTCACTCTTTCAGATGTGTACACAGGCCACTACCACTCAAACGAGTATCATAATGAAAACATCTATATTCTACGACGAATCGGATACGACGGATACCCCGATGAAGAATGGACAGACGAATTATGGAAGTATGACGCAGATCAAGTAGGAACAAAACTATTCACGGGAAAAGGTATTGATTTTCGCGTACGAGATGATGAGGAACTCATAACCATAACAACAAATGAAAACGTGTACCTTCTTGATGCCGATGGAAATACGGTACACACATTTGAAGCAAGTGACGTTTCTGTCAACCCGACTGAGTCGCCTTCATTTTCATTCGCTGCATGGGAAACAGACTCAGTGTGGTTGAATAACACACTAGGAGCAAGTGTATCCGGGTTAGTACACATCGATACGACCACATATACTGTTGAAACATATAATCTCGTAGACCTGCTCGTTGGATCTGAGTATGCATTCAATACGGCTACAAAAAAACTCGCATACAGTAACTACCCTGTGTTTTTTGATGTAGAAGATGCCGAGGAATATGAAGCAAGTACAGCTGAAGTGAGTTTAATGGTATACGATCTAGAAACTGAAGTCTCAGAAGAAATTGCAACTTCTGTTGCTAAAAAATTTGAACCGCAGTGGATCAATGACTCAACACTCGAATACACTAATCCTAACGGCGAAAATACAGTAACAGTAGCAGTGAAATAACAAGGTGCTACACCACTACCAATTCTGAAACTCCCAATTCTGGAATGTCCACTCGGTCAGTTCTAATGCCTCAGCAAAAATAGTGTGATACGTTGGATTACCTAGCAGAACAACGATAATCTCGTGTCCTGACGATTTCTCTCGCACTTGCAGTACAAGTGTACGACCGGCTGTTCCCGGTAAATACCCTGTTTTAAATGCAACAACTTCGTACACTCCCCTGCCGTCGAATTTGTTTGTTGTATACACCGTAACACCTTTGCCTGAATTCTGTAGAGTATAATTGTATTGACGTGCTGAACCGGCCTCTTGATATATTTCTGGATACGCACCAAACGCGTATCGTGCTAATCTAGCAATATTCCCTGCAGTAGATACATTGTCGCTATCCAAACCTGTGGGTTCATCGAAATGAGTCTTCCGAAGGCCAAGTTCATTCGCGCGATTATTCATCTGAGCAACAAACTCGCCCTGCGACAATGGTGTATGTTGAGACAGCGTCATTGCCATATTATTTGCCGATGGTATCAATGTACTCATCAGTACCTGCTTGAGCGTCAATCGATCTCCATCGCTCAACACCACAGAAGCTCCTTCACGATTGTTTGTGGCGGAATATGAAATAACCGTATCCAAATTCGGATTACTCTCCAAGAACACTAGCGAGGTCGCCAACTTTGATACAGATGCGATCGACCGTTGTTTTCCAGCTTCTTGTTTATACAAAAACTTTCCACTTTTCATGTCCAGAACTGCAGCAGTATCAGAATAGGGCGTACCATGAAATGCTGTAAATCCGTCTTTCTGTATAGGAACTTCTTTTTTAAATTGATGAATACCAACAACAACTTCACCAGACGCTTCTGGTAGTTCCGCTTGAAGATAACCGTCGCTACTATTGTACGCGGTATCTAAACGCTCCCATTGCTGATCCCCTATTGCTCTGTAAAATAATCGCCGACGTTTATCCACGTCAGTACGCACTTCAATCCGAGCAATCAAAGGTTGCATAATTGCTGTTGCCACATCATACCGATACACATCACGATTGGTTCGATATCGTTTAGATAACCGTCGTTTTTTACCGGTAAAAGAACGAAGAGTCACCTCCGTAGACCGATCCATCGTCTCTGGTCGAATATGTAACTCAAAATCACCAATTGGCAACAGTGTTCCTTGTTCAAAAACAACGGAACCTTCAAGCTCAATCGCTTTATTATCATCTATTGCCATTGCTGCTGCAGGCAAAAAACTACACAGCAACAAACATAATACAATTCGTTTCATAACAGAACTATGATACACGTTATTACCAATCAATGCTAGGCTTTCTTTTTTGAAGATGACGGATACCGACCAAAAAATGCGGCAATAAATGAAGAAATCACCACAGTACCTACAAGCACGCCATACGAAACATCATCGATCACACCTGTGTCATGCCCAACGGTCGCAATGACAATTCCAACAGTCAATGGCGCATTAAACAGCACCGCCATAACATGCGCTCGCCTAGGAAAATGTTTTTTTGCAATGAGATACGTCACAATATACGTTGCAACAAAAGAAATACCAAGCAATAACACTAATTTCCATCCTGCATGAAACAATTCTGTAACTGAAATACTCATACCGACCGTAAAGAAAAAAATCGGAGTCAAAAAACCAAAACCAATCGTTTCGATCTCTTCTTTTAACGATTCATGCGTACGCACAAAATCTGCCAAAAACATGCCCAACACAAACACAATAAGAATAACATCTAAACCGCTTACCCCAGCCATAAATTGAGAAATAATCAATAATGCCAATATCATCTTTATCGCCATGCTGTCATGACTGCTTTCCGAGAAAAAAGAGGCAAGTTTTTTAATCTTCGGTAACACTAATCCAACTACCACAACAAAAATTAAAACAATCACAACTTTCCACGACACATCTGAATAAAAAATACCAAGGAGAATCATCGAGAGAAAATCCATCACCATAACTGCAGAAAGAATCATTTTCCTACGAGGGCCAAGCGGGCCTTTATTTCTCAATATTGGATAAATAATTCCAATCGATGATGTCGCAAGTGCAATGCCAAATAAGAAGGATTGGTACCAATCAAGTTGAAATATCAAAAATACCGATACGGTAATAACCACCAGAGGTACAAGATAACTAACAACTCCAACGCTCACACTTTCCTTTGCCTTCTCATTTAAAAACCGAAAATCAACTTCTAATCTCGCCATAAACATCAGTGTAATAAGGCCAAGCTCTGCCATAACGATCACAAACTCGCTTAATTCAAAAACAAAAAAAGCACCAACAATGAGCCCTGCAAAAATCTCTAATAACGCGGTTGCAATACCACTTCTCGCACCAATTATTGCTGCAACAAATATTGATACACCTATTATAATGAGACTATAGTCTTCCATTACTCATAGTGTAGCAGAGTAATGTGCTTCCTATCCCCAAATTATGAACGCAACACCCAGTGAATTACGCTACAAAAAAAAGGTCAACGAAAAACTCTACTTTGGCCAACCACAGCGAATTTGGCGAGGTAAAATACTCAAAGTCCTACATGAGAACGGCATGAACGGCTCAACTGAAACGACTATAGGGAAAGAAATTCAAACAGATTTTTCAGCTCAGCGCATACCATGGCTGCGCCAGGTACTCAACAGTCTAATTATAGACGAACTCATCGTAAAACGTCGGCAACGCATTTACTTGCCATAGAACCTAGTGACGTCTATACTATGATTATCAATACGTAATATATCACATTATGACATTATCTTTTCGCCATATTCTAGCTAGTCTTACACTCATTATAAGTGGAATACTCCTACTTTCCACACAAGTATTTGCATACGTTGAAAGCGACTTTTATGGCACATGGACATTGGTCTCAGAAACTGTCCAGTCTCCGGCAGGAGAAATACAAGGAGGTATTACAAATAAAATTGTTACTCTTTCATCGAATTACAACAGCTCTGAAGATTATAGTCAGTTAATTGGTTATGACAATGCAGTAACCGTTGGATCAACAACAGTGAACAGTACTTGTGAAACAGCTGGCCTCATTCAATCCACATGGAAATTAGAAGGACCATCTACTCTCGTATACGATCCATCCGCACGTGAAGCTGTTGTAGAAAAAAATGTTACATGCACTGTTACAGGTAGTGCTTCAACAAACGCTGCCCCACGAGCACTGGCGGAAGCACCGACCGGAGAATGGGGCATTAAATTTGCAGACAACGGTAATACTATGTTTGCAACAACGCAATACGGACCCAGTACCATTACACACGTGTATACAAAAACTGGTGCGATTGAAGCAAATCCTAACACAAACAACCCAAGTGATACTGGAATCATCGAGGCTCCTACCCAGCGAGAACAAAGCGATGATGAAAATAAACTTCAAGGAGAATCTGATGATGCATGGGGTGGCGCTCATTTTGACAAACCAATTTCGTATACCGCTGTCACAGACGGAAGTATCGAGCTAACTCCAACCCAACAGCAAACGCTCAAGGATCAACTGACCGCAGATGTTACAAACACGTCCAACGTGGCATTTACAGGCGATGGATGGGAAAATGATGCAGCTAGTAGCACT
>CAZMTW010000044.1:0-8406 GCA_964569285.1 uncultured Gammaproteobacteria bacterium | reverse complement strand
CCGGTCTCGGATATATCAAGCGACTTTTTTGTACTGTCGAACTGCTAGAGGAAAGAATACGATGAGAATCACTGCAATCCAAACAAGCATCTTCCACAAACTATCCGTATATTCACCTGTCAGAAATAAACCACGCAGCGTATTTATGGATTCGGTCACAGGACTATGTTCTGCAAACCACTTCAACCCTGCCGGCATTGTCTCTGTAGGTACAAACGCAGAACTGGCAAAGGTTAATGGAAAAATGAACACCATGCCCGCCATTTGCACGGTCTCCGATTCTTTTGCCATCATCGCAATAAGAGCCATGCCCCACATCAATGAATAACCAAGCAACACTGCCAACAAAATCGCTAGAAGAGCTGACCCGAAATTTGTTTCGATTCTGAAACCAATCGCATACCCTACAGCGATCATCACAGAAACTGTAAACACATTTCTAATAGAGTCTGCCGCGGTGCGCCCCATAAACACAGCCGAACGAGACATTGGCAACGATCTAAACCGACCAATCAATCCTTTCTTAAAATCCTCTGCCAGGCCGATTCCGGTATTCATTGCTCCAAACAAAACGGTCTGAATAATAATCGCTGGAATCAAATAGTTAATGTATGAGGTTCCAGGAATGTTAATAGCGCTTCCAAACACGTACGCGAACAACAAGACGAACATTATTGGTTGTACTGTGGCGAAGAAGATCAATCGCGGTGATCGCCTATAGCGAATCAAATTCCGTTTGGTCATCTCCCATGAATCTGAAAAAAAGTATTTCATAGTGTTTCTCCTGTTAATCCGATAAAGACATCATCTAATGTCGGCCTATGCAATTGAATATCATCAATTTTGATATTCGCGGCGTCCAATTCACGAACCGCTTTAACAACAACACTCGCACCCTCATCAATCGGCATACGAAAATGCCTGTGCTCTGGATCTGCGTCGATGTCATAAGGACTCAATGCAGTGATGATTTTTTCTGCTGCATCCATTTGCTTTGACTCGTCGATAGTAACCTCTAACACATTTCCACCAGAAGAGTCTTTAAGTTCGTCTGGAGTGCCTTCTGCAATGATCTCTCCTTTATGTATGATAGAAATAGAATCCGCAAGCTGGTCAGCTTCTTCCAAGTATTGTGTGGTGAGCAACACAGTTGTGCCTTCTTCTACCAATTTTCTAATGATATTCCATAGATCAAGACGGCTGGCTGGGTCTAACCCGCTCGTTGGCTCGTCCAAAAACAA
The DNA here is from genome assembly GCA_964569285.1 of uncultured Gammaproteobacteria bacterium. Classification (GTDB taxonomy): domain Bacteria; phylum Patescibacteriota; class Patescibacteriia; order UBA9570; family XYC2-FULL-38-9; genus CAZMTW01. The sequence continues at coordinate 7,165 of CAZMTW010000044.1, read as the reverse complement.
TACCGGCGGATGCACAATCAAACTCGCAGCCAAGTCCAGCCGACGACGCATACCCCCAGAATATGTTTTACTGAGCCAATCACCAGCATCAGCAAGGTGAAACTGCCCGAGTAATTCTGTAGCTCTTTTCTTCGCTTCTACAGCAGGAAGATGATACAGTCTTCCGAACATGACCAAGTTCTCATACCCTGTCAGGTCCTCATCTACAGCAGCATATTGACCAGTAAGACCCATCTTGCTACGCAACTCCTTCTTCTGCTTAAAGGCATCTAAACCAGCTATGGTGACCTCACCTGAGTCTGCCTGCAACAATGTGGTCATTATATGCACCAACGTGGTCTTTCCTGCTCCATTAGGCCCTAGAAGGGCTTTAATCTTACCCTTGGGTACATGTAAATCCACTCCTTTTAGGGCGTGGACGTCCTTGTAGGACTTTTTTACGTCTTTTACGATTATCATGTGTTGTTAAATACGTTATTGATCAATTGATGTTTGTAATGCTTTTCGTAACGTGACCATAGCAGCATGAACGGCCGTATATTCTTTTGATTCTACATGTTCTAACTTTTTTGCTAATTCCTTAATAACCTTTTCATGTGCACGCTTCATTATCGCCTCTCCTTTTGTTGTTAGTTCCATTTCTACGACCCTGCGATCTTCTTTTGACTGTACTCGCCGAACGTATCCTTTTTCTACAAGCTCATCTACTGCTGTTGTAATACTTGGAGCCTTTACATGAAGTTGTTTTGCCATCTCATTCACACATGTTGAGTTTGTACTCTGCCTATGGTGCAACAATTTCATTAACTTTATTTGAGCAGGTGCCAAACCAAGATCAAGTGAATGCACGATGTTTTTTATAATATGAAATAACGTCGGTTGCACCGCAAAAATATCTTTTGCTACTGTTTGTGCTTGTTTTTGTGTAATACGTGTCTATCTAGATACTTAAGTTACCTAAATATTAGTATACGTAAGTATCCATGTCAAATGCCATCTCCATTTGCTATTTAATCCACTTAACGCTAGACTAGCTCATACAGTATTACTGAAAGAATAACACAATCGTATGGGAAAATTCGGCAAAGATAAGCGAAAAGGAGGAAAGAAAGACGACAATATCAAACACGGTAGTGCAAGCGACAAACCACAACTGTTCAATGCAACCTGCGCAACCTGTGGAAACTCATGTCAGGTACCATTTAAACCAAATGGAAGCAAACCAGTGCTCTGCAGAGGTTGTTTCAGTAGCAGTGAAGGTGGATTCAAAAAACCAGAGCGCAACAGCTATGGAAATACATATGATCCCTCACGTCGATTCAGCCCAGAAAGCCAAGATCAAAACTACAAACGAGAGTTCAAAAAACTGAACCAAAAGCTGGATGAAATTCTGAGACGTTTACCATCTGCTGACATCAACGAAACAGATAACGACAAATAACACGTGCGGCTTCCAAATCGAAAACCTGGGAAATATACATTTCCTACTTTTGACCCTCACATGACTCAAGAGAAGTACGATGCGTTAAAGGCGCAATTAGAGTACTTAAAAAAGGAAGCTCGGCCTGAAGCAATAAAGGAAACGCATCGTCATGCAGAAAATGGAGATTTTTCGGAAAATGCCGAATACCAAATTGCGCGAGGTCGTTTACGTGGCATGAACCGCACTATTGATGAAATAGAATTTCAATTACCCAAAGCTATTATTATTGAGGCAGATGAATACAGCTCTGTTGTAGAGATTGGTCACACGGTAACTGTTGCGACTGCCGAGGGGAAAGAGATCACGTGGAAAATACTCGGACCAAGTGAAAGCAATCCAGAAGGAGGAGTAGTGTCGTATGTCTCCCCAATCGGCGCTGCACTGCTTGGTAAAACAATTGGTGATGTTGCTACTGTTGAATTACCAGACCGAACCATCAACTATACTGTCATAGCGATAGAGGTCGTATAAGCGTTCAATGATTATGAAGCTTGTTTTGTTTTAAACTTAATCCATGCACTCCATGCGCCACAGCCTCCGGTATTACAACCGCTCACTTTTACTCGATATCGTTTTCCCTGCTTCAATTTCTTGAGTGTCACTTTCGATTGACTCAAATTCTTTTTCGTTTTCACTTTTTTCCATCCCTTTTTCACCTTCTTTTTTGCAAGCATCAATTTATAATAGGTTGCTCCAGAAACATCTGGCCAATTAATCTTTGCTGATTTACGTTTTCGCTTGTTTACTTTGATTTTCTTTTTTCCGATCTTTGCAGGTGTATCAACCTCCGGATCACCTTTTACCCCAAGAATTCCAAAAGAAGAAAAATGTTTTGCAGATACGGAGACTGTATTGTTCTCAGTATCAACAGTATCTCCAGAATTCGTCACCGCCCATGAACCACCTTTATATGTTCGCGCTTTGAGCTCGTTTTCATCAATGCCAATCGTTGCCAGGTCTTCCTCATTATAATGGAACGTGATTGAAATCGAATTGTTGAAATTTCCTTCAATCGGATTACTATTTGCATCGAGCGCTTTCAGTTCTATTGCATGTGCAGGAAAGAGCGCACCTTCTACTGCAACATCTGTTGCTGTACTTGCAATAATGCTTACATTTCCTGATGAGGTATCAAGTGATCCCGCAGGAATAAAGACTTCTGTACCATCTGGCATCGTAAATGCAGCATCACTTCCAGAAGAAAATTGATATAAGACACCATTAAATTCCTCTTCAATTGGCGCCACTACTGCTGTTGCTGTAACCGCATCCCCACTTGCAACTGTTTTTGTTGTATCTTCTACAGTAAATTGTACCGAATCATCTTTGACCGTTCGACAACCGTATGTCCAGTCACCTGCATTAACGTCTAATTCAGCTGTATTGTCATCACCAATTTCAGCTTGTACATACATACCATCGTCTTTGTATCCATAGCAACTACCACTATCTGGATCACCAGGTGCGGTCACTGTAAAAGTTGCTGTTGATGCTTGAAACTGCTCATCAAGATCTTCTGTTGCATTGTCTGCAACGGTAACTGATACCTTTTCAGATGGCATTCCTGCACCATCTGCTGAAGATTGTACTGTATATGTTCCAGGAACTACATTAACTGAATACGCACCATCAGAATTTGTGGTTGCAGCCAATTCATACTCATCAGACATTAACCTCACCTTTGCGCCATTCACTACAGTACCACTCGCATTGGTAATTGTTCCAGAAACCGTACCAGAAGCTTGATACGCAGTCACTGTCACCGCTGCTGTTCCATTATCAGTAACTGTCACAGAAGTACTTGCATTTGCTGGGAAGACGTATGCTCCACTTTGTACAAATGGTCGAACAGAATAGGTGCCACCAATTGCTTCTATCGCAACGGATGATCCTCCATCATAGTTAAACCCATTTATTGACACACCATTATCTGATTGTAACGTCACGCCAAAATCTCCGTCTGTAACGGCATTACCGAGTTGATCAATAAAATTGACTGTTACGGTTGCATTGTATTCTTGTAATGTAACATCAGAACTCACCGTACTTGCTCCAGACATTTCGAACGTGGTGTTACTGGTTGCCACGAATCCATTAACCATTGGGGTGCATGCAAATGTACCGTCTGGAAAGCTAAACGACGCCGCTCCGCTTGTAAAACGACTAAAGTACTTTGATGCTGGATCATTTGGTGTATCTGAATTCTGACAAAACACCATACCAGATGTGGTCATGTCTGCTCCATTGGCGTCTACTAATTGGAGTGCAAGGGAATTACCTGCTTCACCGAGCTGAATATCACCTACATCAACATTTGCCCCCGCAGCCACAACAATATTTTGCACTGCAGCATTGGCATAACCGCTTTTATCTGTTTTGACGGTATATGTTCCTGGGCGTACTTTTGATGTAAATACTCCACTACTGTTTGCCATAGAACGATCAATTCCGTTCTCGGAAAAAAGAATAACAAACGGTGTACTCACCACTGCTCCATTTCCATCAACCACTCGTCCAGTAATCGTTGATGTCTTTGCTTGTAGTTGAACATTTACTTCTTGCGTTGACGGATCTGCCGTCACTTCAAATGTCTGTGCTTCAAAATAGTCATCACCATCTGCTGGAGTTGCTACCAAAGTATGTGTTCCATAAAAAACACGAATTAACAGCTGACCACCCTGCGAAGAAGAACCAAATCGACGACCCTGGCCATCCATCAACGCTCCAAGCATACCATCTGCAATAGGAGCACCATTTGAGTCTGTCACATTAATTGTAACCATCGCATCAGTTGCACGACCCACTACCGATGTGGTCACCTGTGTTGCATCAGCATCCGTAACTGGAATGACTAAATTTTTTGGATCTGAATAGTATCCATAATTACTGTTAAGCTGAACAATGCAATTGCCAGCGGTTAAACCAGTCAATGTGACAACACCAACTACGTTCGTCGCTTGTTCATCAAACGAGGAACCACAAAAAGCAAGAACACTAACCTCTGGCAACAAAGTACCATTGGCATCACGAGCAGTTAATACAATGCTGTTTCCTCCCACTTCTGGTGATGAATCATCACCACCAAAATCGCCTTCACCATCGTCATCGCCGAATACTTGGTTTGAAAACGATGTACCACCTGATGTGCTAGCATGTGTCGCACGAGCGACAAAGATGCTTATACCCGAAAGCAAGACAAGGATCATTCCTATAAGTGCGATACGAAATGAACCCGTTGCGAGTTTTGATATGTGTGCATGTGTGTGCATGTGTATTTTTCTTTTTATAAAAGTTGGATATAGTATAACAAATAAAAATAAAACTAGCCATCTATTAAAAAACTCACTTTCTACTATATAAACTACAGAGTCTGCAAAAACTTCATTGTCTGCGCTGAACGAATGTTATACAGTGCTGCACCAGAAACTTCTACCTTGTTCGATTTCTTGAAACGTATAATGCGAACTCTTCCAGCTCCTTTAAGGTGCACAGTGTTACGCTTTCCTTTCTTTGAAGTCCAGTACGCATAGAGATCCTTTTTATTCTTGTGGAATCTATACAGCATCGTATTGGCAACCGGACTCGCGACAATCTGATCTATACTCACCTTCCCCTGCTCTTGTTTTCCATCTTTGTCATCAAGCACAATTGATTCTAGTTTAAGTGGCATGTCGAGCTTACCATCTCCATCTCCGTTCCAATTGTCTGAATACCCATTTAACTGCACATTGTAATACAGCCATTGTTTTGGCATATACCCCAACGTATATTGAAACGTCTCCCCTGTTGCGTCTGTTATCCTTATGCGCAATGTTGTTTGGTCATTACTTCCTTTTATTTTGAGTAGGAGCGCGCGTGTGTTTGTTGGTAACTGCACATTTCTTATTACCGGCGCATAACAGTTTCCAGTTCCAGTAAAGTTATAGTTGATATCCATGCGACCCTCGTTGGTAATCACAACCGACCCACTCGTACATTCCTCTCCCTCCAGTTTCCATCCAGTGTTCGTAGAAAAATTATCCACCATAGTCTGTTGAGGTAATAACTGATCCTTAAGGTATCGTCTGTTCAGATGTTTCTTTGTGAATGTAAACGCATCAAGCGCTGGTTTTTCTGAATACTCTGTGTCTACCAAGCCAAATTTCGCCTCACTTTGCGTCTGGTCCGATGATGTATCACTAAACGAATACCAAAACACTTTTTTTACATTTGGTATTGCAAGAGCAATGGTATAGGCGCGCATTAAAAACTGAGCTTGCTGCGTTGTGGTGACGCCGCCAGTATACGTGGTCCACCCTAATTCCGTGAGCCAAATAGGAGTTTTCGCCTTGTCGTTCTTGCGAATAATTGTTTTTACATTGTAGATGTCAGTTACCAAAGAATTCAATCCATCCAAACTATCTTCTGGAGAATGATTAAACGTGCCCTCTGCCGTACGGTACAGATGGAACGCGACAACATCAATCACAGACGCATCACCAATTGCCGTGTAGAGATCATCGAGGTAGTCAGCATCTGAACCAGACAAGCCTCCCAATACAATTTTTGCATTAGGGTTAGCCGCTTTAATAGCGGTAGACGCAGCGGTGATCAGATCAGCATACTCTGTAACACTCCCCTTCCAAAAACCAGAATGATTTGGTTCATTCCAAATTTCCCAATAGTTCACTTCATTTTTGTAATGCCCGGCTACTGTTGCCACATAATCTTTCCACGCAGTTGCATCTGGAGGATAAAACTCAGCATCAGGGTCATAAGGATTAGAAGATGCCCACGAGGAACTGTATGTAAGAAGGCCAACCATTTTTATTCCGCGTTGAGAGTATTCATCTATGACCTTGTCGTATGATGTCCATGAATACTCACCGTCCGAAGGTTCAATTACATCCCAGTCGAACTGCTCGCGTGCCCATTGCACACCTGCGGCATCAGCAGAATCCATAACAACATCCCAATCATCTTCTGCAATTCTTTGGCGAAGATGCATGTTCACACCAAATGCTTGTTTGATGGTTTGTTTTGCTACTGCTAACGATACCTGAGGTACCAACAGGAATGCAAACAATAACGAAAGAAATAGTGTCTTCCTCATGTATAGATTTAGGGAAGCAACTTCAACCTCTTCTTTTTGGTAAAGCTATATTTGGTCAAAACCTTTTTCTTGCCTCTTATTTTTATGATGCTCTTCTTTTTCTTGGTTTTGTTAACCTTCACCTTTTTGTTGGTAAATGTTGCAGTAGCTTTTTTACCAAACTTACCACTTGTCAGGTTAACACGAACTACAGACAGTTTCACTGATCCATTTTTCTTTACAGAGGTCACCACAGCCCAATACTTCTTTCTGAGCTTAAACACCTTTAACCCATTGTTCTTGTATGCTCCTTTGGATAGTGTTTTGGTATTTACGACTGTACCGTCATAAATATTGACGAGCGCTACCGTTTTACCTTGAGCTTGCAGAACGACATAGTATCCTGTATTTAAATATTGCTTCACTTTTGTAGATTTGGTGACCGCAGTATCATCGCTGAAGATTGTATAATTATAGACAGAGGTATCTGCGAAGGTTACTTTTATCTGTCCTGCGCTAAGACCGGTAACAGACGTAATAGCAGTGTCATGAAGCGTGGTATCATCTGGATCAAAATCACCGTAACCAGGATGAGCACCGTTTTCATCTAT
>CAZMTW010000043.1:0-8599 GCA_964569285.1 uncultured Gammaproteobacteria bacterium | reverse complement strand
CGACAAATAATGCTTAACACAGATTTCTAAATTTGTCAAGCCTTTTCCGCTAAAAAGCGCCTATATAAAGGATTCTGGAGATGCCATAGGCGATCCCCCGCCAAGCTTATCAAGCTGCCCACGCTCTCGAATATCTGCATCGACCTGTGCACGATCTTTACCAAACTTCAATCGTGACAATTCTTTAAGCGTTGCAACCATTTCATCTGAACCTTCTGGCGCCATAATCGTGGTCATATTAAATGGCCGAGAAGCGGTATTATCAATCAGTAGTTTAATATTTGCTGTGTATTTTTCTACATTGATAATATCGTTCTGATCAAATACTGGTGAGAACTCCTTTTCCAGTACCTCTGCATCTTCTGCACCTACACGGAACGAAACCATTGTACCTGCATTACCAAACACCGCATCACGAGTCGCTGTGTCATTATTCACAACAAGTTGCGCAATATACTGGTGAGCCATAATCAAGTTTAAGCGGTATTTTCGAGCCTCAGACAAAATAGTCGCAATCGAATCTGTAATAAAGTTTTGAAATTCATCCATGTACAAATAGAAATCATGACGCTGGTCTTTTGGCATATCTGCACGAGCCATTGCAGCCATCTGAATTTTACTCACCATAATCAACCCCAGTAATGAAGAGTTCACTTCACCAACTTTACCTTTTGACAGGTTGATCAACAAAATCTTCTTGTTATCCATCACATCCTTAATACTGAACGCAGACTTCTTCTGACCAATAATGTTACGCATAGTGTCATTGGTCAAAAATCGACCAATCTTGGAAATAACGTACGAAAGCATATCTGCCGCTTGTTGCCCAGCTTGCGACTGTTCATACTCCCCTTGCCAAAAGTTCTTCACAATCAGATTTGTTGTTTTATCTACCTTCTCTTTTCGAAATGCATCATCAGTAAACATACGCGGCACCTCAATTAAGGTTGCGCCTGAATCCTTGTCTTCCATCAAAGCAAGCATGGCATTACGCATATAATGCTCGAACATGGGACCGATCATCTCCTCACCAAACAACTTATAGAATATGGCTACCATTTCTTGTACTGCAAAATCTTTTTGCTCATCAGTATCATATTCAAGCATGTTCAAGCCCATAGGACGTTCGATGTCTGACGGATCAAAATACACCACATCATCTGCACGCTCTTTTGGAATATTGCGCATAATATCTTCAACCAACTCACCATGCGGATCGATAACACCCACACCCTCTCCATTCAAAATATCCTGCATAGCCATATATTGCAGAAGGACAGATTTACCAGAACCAGATTTACCAATCACATACATGTGCCGTGTACGATCTCCGCGCTTAATCCGAACATCGGTCTCCACTCCACGATATTTCACCACACCTAACTTCACACCTTCTCTTGGCATATTTGGTGGTGGCGCTGATTTACGAGCACCCAACCATCGAATATTTGGCGTTTCTGTCGACGTCAGTGGTAAATGCCACAGCGATGCCATCTCTTTTGTGTTCAACACATAACTGCGCTTTTCATCAAAATGACGATAAATATAATCATGAATCAAAGCATCGTCATCTGACGGTTTAGAAGCAACAAATGCATTCCCGTATTGATACCCAGAATATTGTGTAAATGCATTTAATATATTCTGCAACTTAAACATTGATTTCTCCTTTGTATCAGAAGATACCAATACACGAATATTCACATCAAATCCTGATTTCGACGTTTTATCTTCCAGCGACTTCACCACCTCTTCTTCCATTGGAGATAGCCGATACTCACGCTGTGTTTTTGTATCAATACCTGCTGATTGTTGGTCCTCCTTTTTTTTAGCTATACGCGCAAATTCACGAAACGCTCGACCAATAATATTACCAGTAACATCTTGAACCGCTTGCTCTAATGTGCGACCCTGCTGCATCGAACGTGCCACACGTGCAGGTGTGCGATGCCATTCTGGTCTTGCAGAACGTACAACAAACTGAACAACTGCACCTTCTTGTTTTTCAAACTGTGACAAAACATTCGTTATGGAATTTAATGGATCTGATTCCATCTTGTCGTAGGTATTCACAGAAAAAATATAACTCTTCTTCAATTTCAATCGTGATCCATAAACCACTCCTTGCGGCTCAAAAATATTATAATCCTCAACCTCTTCTAATTCAGCTGATTCATATTGTGCTTGTACTTGCTGCACAAAATATTGTTGCTGAAACAATGGCACTGCTGCATAAAATGTCACCAACCCTTCTTTGTCAGCTACAATTTCAAGAGCAAAATGATCATTACGCCCATACCAGAATGCATTCCACCCACGCTGCGCTTTGACACCACCAAGAGTTGAAAAGAATATTTCAGCAATGGCAATACGTTCTTTTACCTGCTCTGCTGACAACGATTGCGCATTTTCATCTTCTTGCTGCTCTTTTGGTAAAGTAACACGCAACACCTTCATTCGAAATGAATTCGGCCGTCGTACACTTTTTCGGATAAACCAACGAATAGTAAATACAAGCACAGTGAGTAACAAAAGCGACAACATAACATATGCGGAGATCAGGACAATGAAATTCACACCAGAGAGAAATTCTTGCATATACGATTGTTAATCGGTTCCAATACTATTATCTCTATGTTCCTTCTTCTTTTTTCGTTGCAACTTGAGGATAGTATCTGTTTTTAATTTTGACTCTTGCTCAAGAAAATATTTATTCACACCAGGGATGGTTTTCAACCAGTCGCGAATCAACTCTACTACTTTTTTTGCTGTAGCTGAAAATGTCTTCATCATCACCTCAATCTTCGTTGCGACTTCTTCACCTCGTTGTCGAAATATAGCTTGTTGTGCTGGAGTCATTGCCTGATAGACTTCTGCCAATCCTTCTGACATCGCCTCTTCTATTTCTTTTCGTTCTGCACTTTTTTCAACAACAGGTTGTGCAGCTGAAGTGGTCGGCGGTGTTACTGTCTTTTGTGTACCAGAAGATCCTCGAGGTGCTTTCTCTGGAGTTTGTGTTGTCGTCAACTCTGCACCACCATCAGCTCCTTCTGGCGTCGCTGGTTGTTCCAATTGCGCTGGCAACGACCCTGAATCAATCGATTCAGTTGCATTACCACCTGGAGGTGCAGGAACATCAACTGATTGTCCAGGTACTGGAAGAGCTCCAATAGGCACCTCTGCCTTCGCTGTCGCACCTGACGACAATTCTATATCTTTTTCTTTTTTAAATAATGGGGACATGTGAAAATTGTAAAAAGAAATTTCAAACGTAATATAGCATAATTTTGGCCTTTATGCAACGTAACCCTTGTTGAATATTCCGCAATATATGGTACAATCTATATATATGAGCTATCAAAAAATAAAAAAGACAACCAAAACCATCCAATGGGTGGATATTGTAAACCCTACAATAGAAGAACGAGAGCAAATTTTAAAGGAATTCGACTTTTACAGGGATGATATTATTGATGCGGTACGTCAAACAGCACGTTCTAAAATGACATTGCGCACAAACTATCTGTTTTTAGAACTGATGGTACCAATGTATAACGGCGATACTGGTTTTATAGAAGTTGAAGAAATCGACTTTCTTGTTGGTAAAAATTTCCTCGTTACACTGCATCATGGAAATCATTCACCTGTATCGCAAACATATGATACGATAAATGGAGACGCAAAATTAAAAAATGAGGTATTAGGAAAAGGAGCGGCATACGCACTATATTCATTACTCGACGATGTGTTGGAATCAACATATCCAATGATCGATCATTTGAATGAAGATTTAGAATTGCTGAAACGAAAAATCTTCCTCAATGACAACTCCAAAGAAACTGTAAAACAAATCCTCACTATTCGCCGAAATATTACGGAAATGCGAAAAGCAATGCGTGGTCATGCTAGTGTATTAGAGCATTTCCTAAAACGAAAAAAACACCTACCCTTTTCTCAATCTACAGACATTGAAAAGATGTTCGAAGAATTGATTGATGAAGCAACTGAGATTTGGGAATCCTTGGAAACTGAAAAAGAAATGATCGAGGCATTGGAAGATGCAAATGAATCATTGATTGCACATCGTCTGAACACCACAATGAAAACACTCACAAGCTTTTCTGTTATCTTATTACCTGCCGGTGTAATGGCAAGTATGTGGGGAATGAATTTAACAGAATTACCATTTGCCGGAAATCCATTAGATTTCTGGATCGTACTCGGCACTATGGGGCTGGTCTCATTTACATTGTTCTTATTCTTTTGGGTCAAACAGTGGCTGAAATAACACATGATGCTCCGATTCTATAATACATTGACGCGAAAGAAGGAGGAGTTCGTGCCACAACAAGAAGACCAAGTCTCATTATACTCATGCGGACCGACAGTCTATGATTTTGCACACATAGGAAACTTGCGGTCATTTTTATTTTCGGATGTGTTGCATCGGGTACTACGTGCTGATGGGTATACGGTTAACATGGTTATGAATATTACAGATGTGGGCCACTTGACTGATGATGCTGATGCAGGAGACGACAAAATGGAAAAAGGTGCAGAACGCGAAGGGAAAACCGTATGGGAAGTGGCTTCCTTTTATACAGATGCGTTTTTAGAAGATTCATTGGAACTCAATATACTTGCCCCTACTCTACGCCCAAAAGCAACCGACCATATTCAAGAGCAAATTGATCTCATTGCACGACTAAAAGAAAAAGGACTTACGTATGCGACATCTGATGGCATCTACTTTGATACAGCTCAATTTCCTGACTATGGAAAGATGGCACGGCTCGATATTGAGGGCCAGCAAGAAGGTGCTCGTGTAGAAAAGAATACAGAAAAGAAAAATGCAACTGACTTTGCTTTGTGGAAATTTTCTGCTGATGGCGAAAAACGTGCGATGGAATGGGATTCTCCATGGGGCATTGGTTTCCCTGGATGGCATATTGAATGTTCTGCGATGGCTATGAAGCACTTAGGTGAGACAATTGATATTCATACCGGAGGTGTAGACCACATTCCAGTACACCATACAAATGAAATTGCTCAGTCTGAGGGTGCTACGGGCAAACAGTTTGCGCGATGGTGGATGCATGGAGAGTTTTTGCTGATCAATGAAGGACGAATGGGTAAAAGTGAAGGGAATTTTTTAACGCTACAATCGATAAAGGATAAAGGGATCGATCCACTCGCCTACCGATACTTTGTATTAGGTGCTCAATATCGTTCTAAACTCAATTTTTCCTGGGAAGCATTAGAAGGAGCTCAATCAGCATATAACAAATTAATATCTCTTGCTACTGGATGGGAAGAACCAACAGGTGTTGCTACTACAATCATGGATCGTTTCATGGAAGCAGTAAACGATGACCTAAATACACCCCAAGCACTCGCAATCATGTGGGAATTAGTAAAATCAGATGAAGAAACAGGAGTAAAAGCTGCAACACTATTTGAAATGGATACAATTCTTGGACTTTCTATTAAAGAGAGAGCTCAACAACTACGCGAGAAAATTCAAACTGCTGGTGCAGACATGCAAGAACTATTACTACAACGCGACGAAGCACGAGCATCAAAAGACTTTGAAACTGCTGACCGTATTCGTGATGAAATAGACGCAATGGGATTTGTTGTTGAAGATACAGAGGACGGATCCATCCTACGAACAAAATAATAGACTTACAACACCCGTAACTCCTTAGATCGCTGTCGTGCATCTGGTAATTCTTGTTCCATTAAACGCCAAAAACGTGGGCCATGATTAAGGTGGCGCAGGTGGCAGAGTTCATGAACAATGATGTAGTCAAGTAACCGTGGAGGCAAAAATACTATCCTGTAATTAAAGTTGAGGTTACGTTTTGTTGAGCAACTCCCCCACCTCGTTTTTTGGTCACGGATAGAAAGTCTATTATAGGTCAATCCATATTGTGTAGAAAAATATTGAAGTCGCTCTGTTGCAAGAGCTCGAGCCTCTTCTTTACGGTTCATATATGTTTTACGAGTACCATTATGTAATATACCACTTCCTCGCTGTTTCGATTTTTCTTGTGTAGCAAAAATCCACTCACTCTTCTCTTTTACAAAACGTTCCACAACCCTCATAGATATTCGTCGTGGACGCGTCACAGTCACAGTCGCCTCAGTATCACGCCCAATAGTAATTCGCATTCGCTTCGCGCGCTTACTTGTACGCATCACATATTGCAAGGTCCGACCACCTCTTTTCATTTCGTATTTTTTCATACTACAACAATACCGTAGAGTCACATGTTAAATCAACATGAATACTCCTCATGAGTACACATACAATACTAATGAGCAGAACGTATCGCCCTATCTCGATAGGCCTCGTAACTTTTCCTCCATGTTCGGTGTTGAAGTGGAACAATAGCATGTGGCCCAGCAAACTTTACCCAATCATCAACAGGCGCTTTAAAATCCTCTGGACGTTCTGGCATGTGCACGTCCACTTTTCCAAGACGGGTGCGATGAGGGTGCTGGTCAAGTACACGTGCAAGTGCAGGGGCATGTACACCAACACGAGCAACAATATTGTTTCGCTCTTCTCTTTTAATTACTGGATCTAACGCATTAAACTCATCGATCAATCTAGACACATGCTCGACAGCCAAACTTGTATACTCTAGACGATTACGTTCACTAGAAGGAACAGACGTACCAGACAATCCACGAATATGTGGAATAAACAACAGGTCAAGGTCTTGATGTTTTGGATAATCGGCAGATCGAGGTCCAATAGCAGCAGACCCTGTAATTAACATACTATCGAATACTGCACGCTTACCTCGTAATAGATGACGGTGGTTGGACATGTATCGCTGAAGAAATTGATTAGACACACCTGCCACCTGAAAATCGGCTGCCAACGACAATAGAGAATCAGGATTCTGCACAACACTGGTCATTGCGGTCGCTGTATCATGTGCCAAGCGTCTTCGCTGCTCAAAAAAATTCTTACATGTTGTTTTGTCTGTTGAAAAACGTAAAAAATAAAACCGTGCAAATTCATCAAGCATTTTCTCTGTTGATTCAACACTGCCATATGCATAATCAAGATCAAAACGTGCTTCATCCAGGCGTTCATCATCTTCATGTAAACCTCGTTCATTTTCTTCTGCTTCCAGCGCTGCCACACTCGCTTCCATCGCTTCAATATATGCCAGTGCGCTATCAGAAGTCGATTCTTTCAATACGGATCTCAGTTGATCATAATCCTGTGCTTTATTCCTCACTATCTGTTCGATCATATGACGAATCCAAAGACGACGCGTATCACGAGGAATTTCTTTACGCCATGTACGAAAAGCTTCTCGTTGACCTATCTACTTATACGCATCGAGGATCTCTGGCGCTGCGGGTACCGGTTGTGTTGGTTCTATCATGTGTTCATGCTACAACAAATACACTCAAAAGTGAAACAAAGCAGCATTGACTGGATGCACCAACATTGATAGTCTTCAACCGATGAAAAATATTTGGGAAGAACTCAAAAAACCGCTTATTTACTTGGCACCAATGAGCGGTGTGACCAATAAAGCGTACCGACAAGTTGTGAAATCATTCCACTCTGACTTATTGTTCCCTGAATTCGTTTCTATTGACGGCATGCACTACGGATCAGACCAGTCAGGGCGCATTCTGGATTTTGATGAAGAAGAACGACCCATCATTGCACAGGTCTTTGGCTCTGATCCTATGTTGTTTAAAGAGGCCGCACAAAAAATCGTTGAACTTGGATTTGACGGATTGGACATCAACTTCGGTTGTCCGGCACCTAAGGTAGCAAAAAAGGGTGGAGGTTGTGCTCTATTAAGAGACCTGGACCAATGCCGTCGCATAATTGAACAATGCTTGGAAGGAGTAGATGGAAAAATCCCAGTCTCGGTCAAAACACGTGTGAGTTATAAAGACACGCACGTTCGAGAATTTTGTGATCGCATTGCAGACCTGCCTCTTGCCGCAATCTGTATTCACGGCCGTTCGTTTGAAAAAAAATATATTGGAGCCTCTGATTTAGAATGTATTAAAGAAGCAAAAAAACTTGTTCCATTCTTGGTGATTGCTTCTGGTAATGCGCACACTCCAGAAGCAGCTAAAGAAACATTGGATTACACCGGAGCAGATGGTGTGGCGCTAGCTCGAGGTACATTTGGTACGCCGTGGATCGGAAAACAGATAAAAGACTATCTCGAAACAGGATCATACACAGAGCCAACAATGACAGAAAAACTCGACACCATGATGATGCACGCGCAGTTGGCGGCAGACCTCAACCCAGAACGTTCTTTCATTGAAATGCGCAAGGTGATGGCATGGTACATTAAGGGCATTCCGAATGCAGCAACCTATCGCAAAGACCTGGTCCGCGTAGATGGTATTGAAGATGTACAGCGCATTGTCGCTGAAATCAAAAAAGGCCTCTCATAAGAAGCCTTTATCTTTTTGTTATTTAGGAGAAAAATTCGTTACCAAGTGTTTTACAAGACCGAGTTCAATCCCATACTTCTCTAGAACAACTCTTTCAACTTGTACTAATTCTTGATATGCGGCACTAAACTTTGTACGTTCTTCT
>CAZMTW010000042.1:0-9003 GCA_964569285.1 uncultured Gammaproteobacteria bacterium | reverse complement strand
TGAGAAGTAATGTAAGAGGGGAGCTGATTTCACTCGGTATCGATTGGTCTGCAATTATAGTCATGGGAATATCAGTCACATCATTATCAACCGCTGTTTTCATATGCGTTGCAAGTTCAACATCCGTCGTAAATGTTTTTCTTTTTACGCATGCTGAATCAAGTGTGCTTGCAATGTTTGTGTTTTCTAATTCAGGTATTTGACCACCGTATTCTGTAAGAAGAATAACAGTATCTGGTTTCATAAAATACAATTCACCCTCTACAGTTTGTATGGCAGAAAATGTTTGACTGTGAGTGCCTTTACTCGAAAGCTCATCGGCAATCCGAGGATCGTTTGGAATGACGGCTGAGAAAACAAGTGACATAAGCGTTATTTCTTATTCTTTTTGTCTGTGGATGGAGGCGGAATTTGTTTGCCAGTTGAGTGAAGTTTCAATACATCATGAGAAACGTTTTCTACGTTTTCCCATTTGTAGCCAAACTGTTCAAATACCGCAGCTGATTTAAATGGTTTCTTTTTTCCATTAGTAATAACAAATACCTTATTCGATTTTTTTGAAGTAACAAGTGTACCGTCTTTGAGTTTTAATGGAGCTACTTTTGGAAATTGTTTAATTTCACTGAGACTCTTTTGGTTGATTGGTTTTGTTGGGAAGCGATTGTCGAGAATTTCTTTAGACTGAATAGGGTGCCGTTTCCCTCGAGGATCTACGTAGAAGACCGCACCACTCTTTTCATTTTGTAGCAATGCACCTTGTGGATACACTGTCTTTTTTGTAATTTTAGCACCTTCAGGAATTGGGTCAATTTCACTCCATCGTACATTCAACACTTCTTCTGGATTGAATCCAAATGCACTAAATACATCGAGCGACGTAAAACCGCGCTTGTATCCGTTGACGAGTAAGTATATTGTTCCGCTCGGATTACGTAACAGTGAATAGTTTGGGAAACTGATTGGAGCACCTTTTGTATACTGTTCTCCAACAACAGCTGACACTTGAATAATTTTCTTTTCATCATAGTTTGTAATTAGTGCGCCACGAGACGTAAATGCACGTTTTTCACCTCGTTGAATGAGGTAGACGGTATTTCCAACCTGGATCAATGTGCCACTTGGATATATAATCGTAGATGGATTCCATTCTTGCCACAATTTTTGGAACGCCGAGTTACAACCAAATTGAGGATATCCGCCTCCATACGCTCCAACACATGGATTATAGGTGTATAACGCTGCTGTTGCATTATTTTGAGGTGTTACGTCAATACCGTCGATAGTTGTTTTTGTACGACCAGGAGCCCATCCAGAAATGGTCATTCCTTTTTCATCAAGATCTTTTAAGTACCCATTTCGAAATCTGTCAGCAGCTGAGTTGAATTGTTTTGCAATTCCTCTATACGGTGCCGCTTGTTCTTCGGAACAACTATCACATCTGCCATATCCTAGAATCCAGTTTTCAATAGCATAGCTCATGGTTGGTTGAGT
This sequence comes from uncultured Gammaproteobacteria bacterium, assembly GCA_964569285.1. Lineage (GTDB taxonomy): Bacteria > Patescibacteriota > Patescibacteriia > UBA9570 > XYC2-FULL-38-9 > CAZMTW01. The sequence continues at coordinate 7,512 of CAZMTW010000042.1, read as the reverse complement.
TATCGCACTTGATTCCTTTTGTGCCATTACCAGGAAAAGCATTGGGCTTAAGTTGTAACGTGTTGATACTGTTTTAATAATTTCAGCAACGGTCTTTGTATTGCCATCAATATCTGTTGTTTCATAATTTGATAGAACGGAACCTTTTTCTTGTAGAAAAGCTTCAATACCTGTTTTTGTTAATGCAGAGGCGTTGGTTAATTCGCTATCAGAAATCAGCAGGTTTTTTTCAAATGTAAATGCATGTGCCGAGTGAGTGGTGTATGCAAGAGAAGCCACAATGATGAGGCAAAATACTAGTACCGTTGTTCTATATTTGAAATCCATAGGTTCAAAATATACTATTTTTTTTCCTAAAAGTCAATGGCATTTACGGTTCTGTAGGTACGGTTCTGTACTTTCGTAGAGAAGCATGATACTGTCCATATCGTACTAATTTCTATGACTATGAAGAAGGTTTCAATATTTGGTGTGTCCATTGATGATTGTTCACTAGATGATGCACAACAGAGAGTAGAGGAGTATCTTTCTCAGGATATTCCAAAAATGATTGTGACTCCTAATCCTGAAATCTTAATGAAATCTCGTTCAGATGAAGGGTATCGAGAGGCTTTGCATGATGCTGATCTTGCTATTCCAGACGGAAGTGGACTTCGATTAGTTTCGGCTATTTCTCATACTGTACATGGCGCTGATTTGGCACAGTATATTTTGTCACGAGCAAATGCAAAGGCAATGAAAGTAGTGTGCCTTGTTCGGGAAGATGGCCGTTCTTCAATAGATGATGTTATGGATGCAGTGAAAAAGTTAGCACCTCAGGTTGAGGTTCGTGGAGTAGGAATGAAGAAGGACCAGATTAATAATGCACAGATAGTTAAATCTATTTCAGAGTTTCATCCAGATGTTATTTTTGTTGGGTTGGGATTTCCAGAGCAAGAATTATGGTTGCACAAACATTTGCGTCATATATTATCAGCGAAGATTGGAATGGCCGTAGGAGGTACATTTGATTTTTGGTCTGGAGTAGCCGTACGCGCTCCACGATCTATCCAACGTCTTCATGTAGAGTGGTTGTGGCGGGTAATAAAAGAGCCGAAACGGTTAGGACGAATTATTCAAGCAACGATTGTGTTTCCTTTTTTTACGTTGATTAGTAGGAATTGACAATCAGCGCTATAGTCGGTAGTATCTTGTAAAATGTAGCTTAAACAGCAACGTAACTATGTAGGTTGCTATTTTGGGTATGTATTCACGCGCATCAAGAGACCGCGCGAAGATAGCTTATTTTACTTAATATATCATTGCGCATTATTGGATTTTGTTGTATATTTTTACGGATATGACTACCAAAAAAGTACGAACTCGATTTGCACCAAGCCCTACGGGCAATCTTCATATTGGTGGTGCAAGAACAGCACTGTATGCCTATTTACTCGCAAAAAAGGATGGAGGTGCGTTTGTATTACGTATTGAGGACACAGATCGAGAGCGTTCAGTAGAGGGTAGTATTCAGGTTATTGAAAACGGATTACGATGGCTTGGGATTGAGTGGGATGAAGGTATTGATAATGGCGGTGATTTTGGACCATACCTGCAAAGTGAACGTCAGGAATTGTATAAAACGCATGTTGATCAATTACTCGAGAGTAAAAAAGCATATCGGTGTTTTTGTACGAGTGAGCGGTTAGATCAAATGCGTTCCGACCAGCAAAAAAATAAGCAGGCTCCAAAATATGATCGTACTTGTCTCGCATTACAACCCGAGGACGTTGAGAAAAAAGTTAACGCAAACGAATCGTTTGTCGTGCGTCTTCTTGTACCAGGGCAGGGGAGTGTAGTGGTGCATGACCTCATTCGCGGTGACGTCTCATTTGACGTGAAAGATATTGATGACCAGGTATTACTCAAAAGCGATGGCTTTCCTACGTATCACTTAGCAAATGTTGTTGATGATCATTTAATGGAGATGACGCATGTGATTAGAGGAGAAGAGTGGCTTCCGTCAACTCCAAAACATGTATTGCTCTATAAAGCGTTTGGATGGGAAGCGCCTGCGTTTGCTCACCTCAGTTTGTTCCTATCAAAAAATGGTGGAAAGATGAGTAAGAGAGACGGAGCAACATCATTGCTTCAGTTTAGAGACCAAGGATACTTACCCGCAGCTGTGAATAATTTTATTGCGTTGCTTGGTTGGAATCCAAAAACAGAAGAAGAGTTTTTTACTCTTGATGAATTAGTTCAAAAGTTTGATCTCTCAATGGTGAATAAGGCGAACGCAATATTCGATACAGACAAACTAGATTGGATGAATCAGCACTACCTCAGACAGCTCACAGCACAGCAGATGCTGGAACAAATGCAATCACTTGTAAACGTTGGAGGAGAGCATGCAGCAGCATATGAGAGGTTTATTGAGTGGTTTTCTAGTTTAGGTGCGGAATTACAGGAATCAATATGGAATAGTGCTAAGGAAAGGGCAAAAACATTACTTGAGGTAGCAGAAACAGCAAAATTGGCAGTAAACGAGCCTTCTTCCTATGTAGCTGAGGATCTGGTGTGGAAAAAATCTGATAAAGAGACTACAATTAAGATATTAGAAAAGCTTTTGGAGTACATAGATGGCACGCCTGCCGAGGAGTTCCTTGCAAAGACTCTGGAAGAAAAAACTATCGCTTGGATTTCTTCAACAGAGTGGGGGAATGGTGATGTATTGTGGCCAATGCGATTTGCTCTATCAGGAGAGAGAAAATCACCTTCACCTTTTGAACTGGCGGAACTTCTGCAGAAGGATGAGACAATCAAGCGTTTACAAAAAGCAAAACAATTATTAGAGGAGGTATGATGCAGTCGCATTCAAAAAAAGGGGAGAAGGTAGCCGTGATGTTGGCTCTAGTGCTTGCTGTAGTTGGAATTATATTAATAGTATCTTACCCTGCGAATGCCCGTATCACTGATGAAGAATTTGAGAATATCGTGCAGCAGGAAATTTCTAAAGATGGAAGTATTCAGGAATTGACGACAAAAATTGAGAATAAAGCTGAAAGTGTGCGGTCGCTCGAGGAACGACTAGATGTATATGAGGAGAATGTCAAGAAACATCAGCAAGAGCAGCTCACGTTAAAGAGTCAAATAGGTTTAATTGAAGACAAGATCGAGCAAACAGCTGTTGGCATTGAAAAGGCAACACTAGAACTAGAAATGCTTCAACTAGAGATTGAAGCATTACAGGGGCAGATACGTGATGCAGAGCAGGATATTGAGTCACAGAAAGGCGCATTAGGCGAGTTGATAGCAGATATATATAAGTACGATGGAAAGACAACATTAGAAATTACATTTGGTAGTGATACATTTTCTGATTTTTATACGGAAGTTGAATACACGAATCGTGTTCAGAATAGTGCGCAGGAAACATTGGATAAGGTGCAACGTATCAAGCAGCAGCTGAAGGATAAACGTGAAGAAGTTAAAATAAAGAAAACTGAAGTATCAGTACATAAAAATGATCTTGAAGTTGAGGGTGATTATCTTGTTGGAGAAGAGCAGTATAAAGAGCAGCTGCTTATTGAAACCGAAGAATCAGAAGATAAGTTCCAGGAATTGCTCGCGCAAGTCAAAACAGAGCAATCTCAAATTGAGGGAAATATTTCTGCATTAGAGCGTACAGTTCAAAATCAGATTTCGAGTATTCGAACCGCTGTTCAACAAAAGCTTGATGAAGATCCAGCAACCGTCACAGAGGAGGAACAAGAAATCTTAGCTGGACCATCTGGTTTTATTTGGCCTATTACATCTACGAATGTGACATGTGAGTTTCATTGTGGAGGATATCCGTTTGCTCGATACTTCCAGCATTCTGGAATGGACATCTCTACGTCCATGGGTTCTTCTGTTAGTGCCGCTGCATCTGGATATGTCGCCATAGCTCGTTTTGATGGTAGTGGAAATTATGCATTTGTCATGATCGTTCACGGAGATGGATTGGCAACGGTGTATGGTCACCTAAGTAATGTGTATGTTTCAGCAGATCAATACGTACGTCAGGGAGAGCCTATTGGTGCGAGTGGGGGAATGCCAGGCACACCTGGAGCTGGTGCGTATTCAACAGGACCTCATCTTCACTTTGAGATTAGAAAAGATGGTATCCCGGTCAACCCGAGGAGCTATCTCTAGTAGAGTACAGAAATAATGTATAGACCAGGGTAATTGAATTTATTTTTTGTATACCTACGTTTATTAGGGAAGTCGGTGTTTTCTTGATTGTATGTGTCGCACAAGATATGTTTTACGACGCATATAGATACTTCCCCCAGTAGAATCAAAAAAAGCGCGCACATGCGCTTATTGAATTAAAATAATGATTATTTATAGTACGCTCTGTCTGGTAGTCGCACGTCAATGTAGCGTAATGATGAGCGGTCTCCTATCTTCTCCTTCAATACTGTTAATACATTTTCCATTTGAATTACCGGATCAACACTCATATCCATTGTGACTTCGTATGTACCCTCATCACCATTTTTTACGACTACAGAGACGTTGGTAGCTACTTTGACATAATCACACTGCGTAGGTACATAGACGATCTCAAATTCTAATTTCTGGAGCGCCTCCTCCCCTTTTGTTAATTCTCCAAGACCTTCAAGCTCCTCGCGTTTAATTCGTTCTAGTTCAACAAGGCTCTGATCGATAGTTAACAGACCGTCTAGAAAGAGTTGTTGTATCTCACGTTTTTTTTCTTGAAACTCCTCCGAAGCTGAATCGAGTATTTCTTGTTGAAACACTTTTTCTGCAACATATTGCTTTTCTTGGCACTCTGTTCTAGGAAAGACATATGAGTCGATCTCAAGCCCTGTTACTTCTGTGAAATGATCATGTAAGTACAAAATAAAACCAACATAGTTTTCAGATGCAACATGCCATCCAGGTTCAAATGCATCTCTGTTTTTGTCCTGTATAATTGGAAATGATAGATGAACATCGTCTATGCTACCGAGAGCTTGTGTTACAACACCTTCTCTGCTGACGAGATAGTATCGATGTCGATCACCCGTTGTTGTTACCCATGCAACACTTGGTATTTGTTCGTGCACCGTTACAGTGACTGTATCTGGGAACGTTTTTGCGACCTCTATATAGTCCAGGGCATATTGCTCTCTAAAGATTGTTTCCAGCTTCGTTTTTAATTTTGAAGGCTTTAATGTCCAAAAGGTGTTTCGTCGGACCAATCCAAACGATTTACTGAGTACAAATTGATCAACCTCCCCTTTAATAAGCGCTTCGTCAATAAATTCTGTTCCTTGGATGCTCACCTCACGGATAATGTATTTTTCTGAATGAAATCCAAAGTACCATGCAGAAAAAAGAAGAATAGCAATAATACCACCGAGAGCCCATCCGTCTTTCCGCAACCATTGCATTAGTTCGGAGTTTTCTGATTGAGTTCTTGAGTGTCGTGGTTGTTCGTGTCTGAATTGTGGGTTTCGAAGAGAACGAACGTCGCTTTGGTTTTTTTCTCGGAATACTTTTGCTCGTTTCCGCTTGCGAATGTGTAGTAAGAATTTTCTCATAATCGTGCTTAAGCATACACTATTTTTTGTTTGAGCGGAACTAGGGTAGTTGAATTATTTCTGTAAATTGAGTATAATGGTTCAATGATTGGAACCCGAAAAGAGATCATAGCAGATGGACAAACGCTATCCTATCTTGAGCATGGTACAAGCACTGATACCATTCTTTTTTTGCATGGGTGGGGTGGATCTGCGGAATCGTTTCAGGATATGTGGATGGCTTTTGGAGATCAACTCAGCAACAAACGCCTTATTGCGCTGGATTTTCCAGGTTTTGGAGAGTCTCCTGCTCCTTCTTTGGTTTGGTCAGTGGACGACTACGCCACATGCGTCGTAAAATATTTAGATCTCATGCATGTATCAGTTGCAGATATTGTGAGTCATTCGTTTGGAGGTCGTGTAAGTACAGTATTATTAGCAAAATATGGAGATCGATTTAGAAAGTCAGTATATATAGCACCAGCTGGTATCCGACATGAGAATGTGAAGCAACAGCAAATTCAGGTTATTGCTTCAACCCTGAAAAGTGTTTTTTCGTTGCCAGTGCTGAGATGGTTTTTTCCTATTGCGCGCAAAATTGGATATCGACTCATTGGGAGCAGAGATTATGTTGAAACAAGTGGAGTAATGAAAGAGACGTTTAAGAGAGTAATTGAAGAAGACCTCACTCCCCTTTTACCTTCAATATCAGCACTAGTTTATATTTTTTGGGGTCGCAATGATACCTATGTGCCTGTTGGTGATGCTGCATATATGAAATCGCATATCCAGGGGTCTCAAGTAACTATATTTGAAGATGGACGGCATGGAATTCATAAAACACATGCTGTGCAGATTAGCGAGCAACTTATTCCATTTTTGAGATAATTATATGGATATTCTTTTATCAAATTTCTTTCTTATTGGCTTGCTGGTTTTGTTTGTCTTCGTGGCTATCTTCAAAGTGCTGAACTGGGTGTACATATGGCAGTTAAAGGAATATAGGTCGGATAGAATGAAGGATTTTCTTTCTACTCGCTCTGGCCGCAGAGCAACATTGAATATTTTCACAATCGGAGAACTTATTGCGATTATGGTGTTGTTTTATTCCTTTTCTATTGTTGCACCAGCGGTGCGTAGTGAGTATGTCGGTCTGCTTGTTGGTGGGTATCTCGTTTTCTTATTTCTTCAGGCTCTTGTATTGCTTCGTCGTCGTGCTCGACCGACTTGGACCTTAAAAGCAATACTCATTAGCACGCTTTCGATTGTGGTTACTATTGCACTGCCATTTCTTTTAGAGTTTTCACTTTCATTATTGACGCTTATCGCGTTAACACTTTTTCTTATTCCAGTTGGTGTTTCATTTCTTGTGTTACTACTACAACCTATTACAACTGTTCAAAAGCAAAAGATTATTCATGCGGCCAAGGAAAAAATGAAGGATTTGAATCCTATTGTTATTGGCGTCACTGGTAGCTATGGCAAAACAACCACTAAGGAATATTTGAATCATATGTTGTCTCGACAGTTCTCTGTTCTTGCAACACCAAAAAATGTAAACGTGGATATTGGAGTCGCACAAACTATTTTAAGAGATCTGAATACGAGTCATGAAGTGTTTATTGTTGAAATGGGTGCGTACAAAGAAGGTGAAATAGAAGCAATCTGCGATATCGTCTCCCCTATTATTGGCGTGTTAACGGCAATTAATGGACAGCATTTGTCATTATTTGGCAGTGTTGAGGCCATACAAAGAACAAAAGGAGAATTACTACGTTCATTGCCAGCATCTGGAGTTGCTGTTGTTAATGGCGATATTGAAGCATGTGTTCAGGTAGGAAATGAGGTAACTGCAAAGGCAAAGTTTTTCTCTTCTAAGGACGTTGCACATGCGTATTCGTCTGATGTTGTTGTTCATCCACATGATGTACAGTTTACGATGCATATTGGAAATGAATCTCAG
>CAZMTW010000041.1:0-9108 GCA_964569285.1 uncultured Gammaproteobacteria bacterium | reverse complement strand
ACCCCCATGGCCAATCGCTGAGTGAGCTGCGTGGAGCCCATCCGCCGCCTGGACCATCAGGTCCGCGATCACCCCCATGGGCAATCGCTGTTGATGGGCGGAGAACCAGTTGATCATGGCCCGGACGGACAAGCCGTCGACGAGCTCCATGACCACGATCAGATCCGGTCCGTCCCTTTCAAACTGGAGGATCCGGACGATGTTCGGGTGGTTCAGCTGGCTTCCCAGCTTCGCCTCACCGATCAACCCGCGAATCATGCTCTCACGAGCAGCTGCGTCGTCCCCATCAGGGTGGACGCGCTTGATCGCCACCGGCATGCGGAACCCCTCGGCTCCGATGACGGTTCCTGCGTAAACCTTGGCCATCGCGCCGGCTCCCAGCAGGCGACCGAACTCGTAGCGTCCTTGGATTCCCACACTCGTCGTGGTGGACATGGTATGCCTCCTTCTTTTCTTACAGTAGCTTCAGCTACTTGATTGTTGATGTACAAGAGAGCCCACGTATTAGGTGGGTTCATCTTATGTGCACCGTACAACAAATGCACACAAAAGTCAAGTCTTGACACTTTTTATGCTAAGATATGGTCTCAAATTGTGCTATACTACAATCTCAAGAAATTAATTACTACATTGTTATGTCAGCAAAAAAGAAGTCTGCGCCAAAGAAAAAAGTAAAAGTGAATTCACAGGAACACCAAGCGAACCTTCGAGGTGAGGTTATTAATCCTTCAGAATTCAGCGGAAGCAAAGCAACGTGGCGTATTTTCCGAATCATGGCCGAATTTGTTGATGGATATGAGTTTTTATCCAACGTATCTGCAGATATCACTGTCTTTGGATCGGCTCGAACAAAACCAACAGAAAAATCATATAAGGAAGCAGTGAAGCTCACCAAGATGATGGCGAAAGCAGGATTCTCTGTCATCACTGGAGGTGGCCCTGGTATTATGGAGGCTGCAAACCGAGGGGCATTCGAAGGAGGAGGAGAATCAATTGGACTCAACATCCAACTTCCATTTGAACAACGTATCAACAAGTATGTTCGTCACGGACTTGGTTTTCATTTCTTTTTCACAAGAAAAGTGATGTTAACCTCTCCATCACAAGCATTCATTGGATTCCCTGGTGGATATGGAACCATTGATGAAATATTTGAGGTGATGACTCTCATTCAAACAGGAAAAATGGAACCAGTGCCAGTCATTCTCGTGGGAGAAGATTACTGGGGACCGCTTGAAGTGTTTATAAGAGAGGTTATGTTGAAAAAGCACAAGACGATCAGCGCTAAAGACATGAACATCTTCACTGTTGTAGATACAGCTGAGGAAGCAATGGAAATTATCAAGAAGAACGTTGTTGCTGACAGTGATCAACATCATGACCACAAGTAGATCCGAAAAATTCGTTGTTGATGCAACGCATAATGAACAACGTCTTGATAAATGCATTGTTTCGTTTCTTCCTGATGAATCACGCAGCACAATTCAGAAGTGGATAGACGGAAAAGAGGTTACGGTAAATGGTGATGTTGTTTCAAAGCACTTTGTGCTCTCCAAAGGAGATGTGATTGTTATTGATCATAAAGAAAAAGAGTTTAATCATTCGACCAAAGTAGATATTCCAACTCTGTTTGAGGATGAAGTTATTCTTGTAATAGAGAAGCCAGCAGGTGTGCTCGTGCATCCAACAACCAAGAGCGCAGAGTGGACATTAGCAGATTTTATTGTAGAGCATAGTCCTGAGACAGCAGGAGTAGGAGATGATGCTCAACGTCCAGGCATGGTGCATAGGCTCGACCGTGATGCATCTGGTGTAATGGTAATAGCAAAGACGCAAGAAGCGTTCGAAAGTATTAAAGGCCAGTTTGCTACTCGAGAAGTTGGCAAAGAATATCGCGCTATTGTTCATGGTATACCGGAGCACGCGAGCATGGTTATTAAATTTAAAATTGCACGATCCAAAACAAAGGGTGGAAAGATGGCTGCACGACCAGAACATGAGGCAGGGAAAGAGGCGTGGACAGAGTATGATGTGATACGAACTGTGAATGATCGATACGCGGAATTAAAAGTCGCCATCAAAACAGGTCGAACACACCAGATTAGAGCACATCTAGGTGCTATACAGAACCCGATTGTCGGCGATAAACTCTATCATTCCAAGATATATGCTTCTGTAAAGGAATATCCACGACTCTTCCTACATTCCCACAAACTGTCATTTTTGCACCCAAATACAGGCGAAAGGGTCGAATTTATTTCGCCAATACCTCAAGTATTCGAGGATTTCCTCAACGCTTGACGTCTAGCCCTCTTTTTTGTATACTGCGTAAGCTCTTGGAGATATTCCAAGTTCTGTTTTAAAGAGATTTCAATTACTATGTCTGACGAAAAAAAGTCGAATAACCCAGAAGAGGTGAAGAACGAGGAAGAATCACCCAAAACACCTGAAGTAGAGGCTACTCCAGATGCACAACCAACTCCAGACGCTTCAACAGATGCTCCAGCAGAGCAATCTGATGAGGAGAAGAAGATTGCTGAAGAAGAGGCATTAGCCAAGCAGCAAGCAGAAGAAGAAAAGCTTAAAGCTGAGGAGATTGCTATTCCAGACCTACGGGCTGGAATGACAGTGCGTATTCATCAAAAGATCCAAGAAGGAGAAAAAGAACGTATTCAAGTCTTTCAGGGAATCATTATTGCAATGCGTGGTAAAACTCCAGAGACGAAGACAATTACTGCACAAAAGAATTCATTTGGTGTACTCGTTGAAAAGATTTTCCCACTCGCATCTCCATTAATTGAGAAGATTGAGGTGGTGAAGATTGCAAAAGTTCGTCGATCAAAACTCTATTTCTTACGAGACTACTCAAAGAAACTCAAAGAAACATTGGTCAACAAGTCATAAGACTTGTCAGAGTTGCACTTTGTTCTATAATCTACGCGCGGGTGGCGGAATTGGTAGACGCGCAAGCTTGAGGGGCTTGTGGGTAATTTACTCCCGTGGAGGTTCAAGTCCTCTTCCGCGCACATGTGGGCGCTTAGCTCAGTTGGCTAGAGCATCTCGTTTACACCGAGAGGGTCGCGGGTTCGAGCCCCTCAGCGCCCACCAAAAAAAACAGCGGTATTTCACCGCTGTTTTTGTATTACTTGATTATTACGCTGCCTTGCGAGGAGCTAACGTTTCTTGTATATCTTTTCTAGACATCAGTTGCATTTGTTCTTGTGTCATAATGTGAACCTCATTCAAAATTGCTCTGATTGTTTTTACTAAGTTGTCTTTAGTCATCTCTTGCGTGCCGAAAGGATTTTTGTATTCATGTATGGTCACATTCGGTTGAACAACAGTCTGAATCAAATCTGAAAGGTCGGTTAATGGTTGACCAGCATCATCGTACATCTCTGAGTTTGCATTCGGCTTATAGTGATACCAGGCCTCTCCCATTGCGATCGTGCGGAGCATGAGGTGACTATCTCTTTTACTAGCTGCCTTATTAAATTCACTACTACGTACAAGAATGCCAAGCTCCTGACCAGCCATAGCAAGTAAGGCATGTGCATCAGCAAGGACATCGCGCTCACCATTTGCGGATAGTTGCGTCATGTACAGTGGTGTTCCGGCGGTAAAATTATCTTTAGGGGTGTTCACCTTCATTGCAAGACCAAAGTCTGTAAGACGTGAGCGAAATTCATTCAATATGACATTCGCTGGTTTGACATCTCTATGTTGGTAGCCTCGTCGTGCCATAACAAGTAACTGCACCATGCAGCTTCGCAAAGAATAGAGCGTTTCAAGAATTTTCTCTGGCGATCTACGTTCATTTTCTAGAGAATCGTCATCGCGTTCACGTCTCTCTATGTCGTTTAAGCGATCTTGCTTATTACCGCCCTTTAGAGACTTCATCAAAATTACAAATCCGCGGTCGCCACTCTCGTCGTCATGTTGAACACTCCATGCATCGTATAGCATATGATTCTGACTGAGTCCCGCTATTTCACGATGAGTGAGCATTGTTGCATTCGCTTCCTCGTTTTCCCTATGTTTCGTGTTTTTTGGCACGCCTTGAAACTTTACCACAACATGCTCATCACCAAGGCCGTATCCTGAAAGTGTGGCTAGTTCAGGGTCTTGGCTGCCTTCATGCACAACATGAACGGTGGCTTCATATACGCTCGCATTTGCTCCCTCTCCAAGGAACTTACCAATACGAATTTCATATGGACCATGGCGCAGGACGTCTGGGACAATATCAAAACGGCCATCTCTAATAGACATCTCATTCCTATCAATTTCTTTGGGTTTACCAATAAATTCCTTAACTCGTTCTTCATTTACTTTTGTATTTGGGGCAAGCTCTAAGATAGCTGCTAAGCGCAGTACTTCGTTATAAACCTCGGGTTCTGGCACCAAATAAGGAGTATGATCATTAGCTGTTCCAGGATCCAGTGGCTTTCTTTGATCAGGTCGTGGTAGTCGATCTTGCAGCATATGTATATATCATAGCAAAAAAAGATGGGTTTGTCAAGTTTTTGTCTCTTTGCGGAGCTTTGTGGTATAATTCTTACACTTAAGAAAAAAAATAAATTAAATATATATCTATGGTAGGTATCACACGAATGGTACAGCCGTTGTCCGTGCGACAGCTGGTTTTTTTTGCGATGAGCATTCTCGCAACTGCATTTTTTGCGTTTGCAGTATCAGTGCAATCCGCTTCAGCGGCATCACAAACAGTCGCAACAGGAATAGTTACTGATATTTCTGACAGCAGTCCATTACAAGGAGTGACTGTAGAGTGTCATACTCCAAATGGAAATGTGACCGGAAATGATGCGACACTTGCAAACGGTACGTATGCTTGTGCAATGGACACCGCTACTCTTGTGAATGGTGACACTATTGTAGTGGAGGTTAGTGATTTTGCTGGATATCAATCACCCGAGGGACAAAATCTTACTTGGAATGGAGTGTCACAACCAAATATCACATTTCAAATGACACCAGCGCCAAAAACAGTCAATGTGATTGTGAAGAACGACACTGGCGGTTTTGTGAACGCAGATGTATTTGCGCAGCCCGTTGCGCAGGAAGCGGGAGCTCCGGTGCAAGTCTCTGGTTCTGCAAGTGATACTGACGGTTCTGCAACACTAGAGATGACAGGGGGAAAGTGGATTGTAGGAGTTGAAGCAAATTTGAGTGAATTAGACGCAGACCGATACCCATGGATCGCAGTTGGACCTCCACAAGAAGTGGAATTTGCAGAAGATAGTACTACTGAAGTAGCTGCATTAGAATTTACAGTTATTCAGTCAGTATACAAGGTACAAGTAAAGGTACTCGATGCTTCAGGAAATATTTTAACTGGGAATAGTTTCAATGGAGATATCTATTTTGATGGATACAATAGTGATTATGGTTCATTGAATGCACGCAGAAAGATAAATGCCACAACTGGAGTTGCTGAAGTGTATTTAATGCCCGGTGTATGGAAAGTATCTGCATATCATCAGCAGTTGGATGGACAGAGTCTTGATCCTGAGGACGCAACATTCGTATTGCCAGACAGTCCAGGTACAACAGATTGGGGAACGATTACAGCGGTTGTTGATTATGGATCAATATCTGGAACACTAACTATTCCAAATGACACTGTTCGTGGGAATACACGAATTCTTGCAACAAATCTTGATACTGGCCGCCAGACACAGGGTCAGACAAATCAAGCAGGTGCGTGGAGTATTAGTAATCTTGGGCCAGGAGAATATGCGATTACTGTTGGAGACGAGAAATATGCTCCAGTACAAACTGGATCAGCAGTGCTGACAAAGACAAAAACAAGCGTGACAGGAATTGAACTGACTGCGAATTTCATGGATGCAGAGCTCGTAGGAGTAGTAAAGGATGCTGGAGGTACTGCACTTGCAGATTTCCAAGGTTCTGTCGTAGTGACAGATGGTGCAACAGAGTTTAGTGCGCCAGTACAAGCAGACGGATCATATACCTTGCCCATCTTTACTGATGGGTTGGAATTGGATGGACTGGAAATGAAGTTAGTGACTATGCCAGGTGCAGATGAGTATCAGGTAGAAAGCATTCCATTGACATTAACTACTGGAACAACTGCACAAGATGTGAGCACAGCATCGAATGAAGCTTTTATTGGCGGAAATGTGAAGGATTTTGATAACGTCTCATTGACGAGCGCGACATTTGGAGAAGGCATGGAAGTGATGGCCTTGAATATTGATACGGGCTCTGTAGAAAAGGCCACGGTTGGTGCAGATGGCTCATTCAGTATGAATGTTGGACCAGGAGAATGGTCATTAGTACCACAGATGGATGACAAGGATGCAACCGCATTCGCTTCAAACGCAGCAGGAAATACATTTACCGTTACAGCAGGCGAGGCAAAAACAGTTGATGTGAATGTACAGAGCGCAGCAGGAACAGTGGCTGGAACCATTACAGACAAAGATGGAAATACAGTTGCAGAAGCTCCTGTGCTCTTGACCAATTTACAAGCACTGCAAGACGCAGCAAGTGCTGCAGGAACAGAAGTGAATGAAAATGAAATTGTATCTGTTGTAGTGAATACAGACAGTGTTGGTAAATTTTCTCAACCGCTTCCAGAAGGAGAGTTTACTACGACCTTCGGGTCAAATCCAGAAGTTGCCGACGAAGTAGAGCCACTTTCAAAGACCGTAACCGTAACCACAGGTAGTACATCAGACGCAAGTAGTTCATTTCGTGAGGCAACAGGCGCTGTAGAAGGAAGCATTGGAAAGAATTTTGAAGTGGGAACGGTTTCTGCATTCTCCGCAGAAGGAGGAACAGAAAAAGTTGAAGTGAATACTGATGGTTCATTCGATATGAACCTTGCTCCTGGAGACTGGACTGTGATGACCTCTGGCGTGAAAAATGGTGAAGTGTTCTTGTCTCAAGAAGACCTGACTGTTACAGCTGGTAGTAATAGCTTTTCTCCATCACTCACGACAACTGGAATTGATTTCCCCGCCGCAACTTCTGTAACTGGAGATTCAACTGAGACAATATCTTTGACAAATACTGACGGTGCTTCGGTGATGATACCGGCATACTCCGCTGGTTTTTCGGGTAATGTGACTGTAAGTTTACAGCCCGTGATTGAGTTTAATAATAGTGGTGATATTAGCCAGGTGGGATTGGCATATGAAGTGCAAGTGGTTGATAGCGAAGGTATTCCAATTAAGTCACTCAATCGAGACGCGACGGTAACTCTTCCAATAGACGAAGCATTAAAAGGAAGTGTGGCTAACAGCGAAATGACAGCTGGTTATCACAATGAGGAGCTAGAATCATTCCTCTATGATGGCATGGTTGCAAAAACAGATGGCGACAAGATGGTCATTCAAACAGATCACTTTTCAAAGTTTGCAGTGACCACTACAGGAGAAGTTGCCGTGGCAGCTGCTGCACTAACCAAACCCCTAGCACTAAAAGCAAAGAACATTAAGAAAAAAAGCGCACGACTCACATTTAAAGCACCGGCATCTGGAACCTACACCAAGTTTAAGGTACAGGTTCGAGAATGTAAGAACGTTACAAAGAAGAAGTGTAAGAAAGCAAAACACTACAAAAAGAAGAAGACATGGAAGAAGTACAACAAGGTCAAGAAGCAAGCGTCTCGCGTTATCAAGCGTAAGAATGTTACAAAGTTGGAGACAGGAACATTCCACCAGTTCCGCGTCAGAGCAGTAAATAATACAGACAATGGACCATGGGCAAAGTGGAAACGATTTAAGACGAAAGGTAGCAGAGCATAAAAAGAGGTGAAAAGAAACAGGCGCGCCAATCGGTGCGTCTGTTTTCATTAAGGGCGCGATCTGTTACAATACCTTCGTATGAAATTTATTGTTGGATTTATCATTATTGCTGTCGGGTTTGTAATGATCTGGCAGACACAATGGTTTATTAATAGCCTTGGTCGTATTGCCTGGGCAGAACAAAAGCTTGGAGGCGGCGGAACTTGGACGTTTTACAAGATTGTTGGTGTTCTTGCCATCTTTCTCGCTTTTTTGATTATGACCGGAGATATCATCAAGCCACTTGACTGGTTGTTCGGAAATTGATATAGTTTTTCGGCAATTCATATATACGGGCCCTTAGCTCATTTGGTAGAGCGGTCCGATGTCCATCGGACAGGCGAAATGTATATTAACAACACACATACGGGCCCTTAGCTCATTTGGTAGAGCGCCGCATTTGCACTGCGGAGGCGAGGAGTTCGACTCTCCTAGGGTCCACGCGCAACAAAACTCCACTTCGGTGGAGTTTTACAATATGGAGAAAAAATGACATACTACAATCTTGACTAGTCAAAGGAAGAAGCATGAGTGAATTCAGATTTAAGAAACAAGAATCAGGGACAGGAATGCGCAATACTGGATCATTGCGAAAAACATCGCGAGAGTCTCCCAATCTAGAGCCAGAAACAAAATTACAACCGCTTTCCGAGGTAGTACTTGGATACCAGCATCCCGAAGCAGACGCTATTCGAGCAGCTGCGGAAGCAACATATCTGGATTCAGAACGTACATTCGGTATCCCAGGAAGCCGAGGGCATTCAGAGTTAGGTGAAGAAAGCATGTCGAATGTTGTGGCTGAAATGAAGGAGCAGGTGCACGGAGGAGTGTTCTTGAATTGTGGGTATGGAGACGCGCTAAACACTGGTCTTGCGCGGGATCTAGATATAAAAAGTATCATTGGTATAGAGGTGCAGAAAAAAGGGATTGGTGAGATTGGAGAGTTTCGAGAGGAGCAAATAGGCGATGATGTACGAATACTTGAAATTCGAGAAGATATCACCGTCGCTCTATCCCAGATGCAGACGGCTTCTGTAGATGTGGTGTACTACTCAGCGTTAGATGTGTTTAGAGGAGACCTAGAACTATTTTTTCGTGAGTTGGACCGTGTATTAAAGCCAGGAGGGTACCTCATTGACGATGGTCAGTCGAACCTCGTAGAGCGGCCAAAGTGGGAGGGTGTATCCCAGGACTTTGATGCTGTGCGGGAATCATGGCTCACAAAGGTATTGAAGAAGAGGGTCCAAGAATAGCAGTTAAATATCCACACTCC
>CAZMTW010000040.1:0-9235 GCA_964569285.1 uncultured Gammaproteobacteria bacterium | reverse complement strand
ACCGGTCTTTACAATAGTAGGTTGAATGTTATTATGGGTTAAGAATTATGCCATTATTACCAAGAAAATTTGAAAGAGCACGTGCAGGTAAAACTCCCGATGTTATGGGTGAAGAGGGGGCGCTTTATAAAGATGGGCCGTATTGGATAAAACGCTGGTCATCTTCTCATGAACAAGGATTTGGGATTTCTGATCGATACATAGAAACGTCAGTAGTGTCACCACACTGGACTAAATTTCAATTTTGGCAAAATCAAGTGATTCATACTCTTTTTCCAGACATGACCTTAGATATTGTTGCAAGTTATGATCCTCGAATTAAAAAAGAAGATGATAAGACGCTTTCATTTTCCACACAAGGAGGTAAACCAACAACAATATCACGAGATGTTCCTGTAAAAGGTTCAGCAGCGCAAGGTTATCAGGATGTGGTTCATGGTTTATATAAAGAAACTGCTCCAGATTTTGATACTATTCGAAATACTGTTGGCACAGAAAATGATGTTGACCCAGAGGTGCGTCAACGATATGACACAGTATGGGAAGATGCTGAAGATCGATTATTAGAAATGTTGGGAACTGAAGAGTTTAGATTATTTCAAGGTGATATTAGAGAGGAGACGCAGGGTCCGGGTGGGTTAGAGAAATATCAATTGAAATTGGAAGCTAAGATTAGAGAGCTTAATCCAAAGAGTCCGACTCTTGCATTGATGAAAGCAGGTATTTGCCCAGTTCATCCTGCAATTAATTTTGTGCCACGAGAACCGGACAGTGATAGTGAGATGTCACCAGATGGTACTTTTTTGGAGTTGCGTATTATGAATTTTCCTAGAATGGAGAGGTATATTAGAAAACTGCCAGAAAAGGAGCGTCGTCGAGTTGAGGGTAAATGGAATAAGTTTATGGTATACAATGATGCTAGTGGAATGTTTGATAGTTTGCTCATGCATATTATTATGGAGGGGAAGTGTAGTTTTCCTAATTCTGAGGTTGAAACATTGATTTACCATTTGATTGATGCACTTGTACAAAAAAGTGATAATGGTAAAAATATAAGACGGTATGGAATGGCGATGAGTCGCATAGATAGGGAGACAAGACAGCTCATTAGTCGGGCAGAGACAGAAGAGGAGCTTAAGCAGGTATTTCGTAGGGAGATCGATCGAGTTTAGTTTTTTCAGAAATAATTTAGCAATCAAAAAACCCGCATTGAAATGCGGGTTTTTAAATAACTGGTATCAGTTATGCGTCAACGCGTTGTACGTTAACAGCACGTGGACCCTTGTCAGAGTCTTCAGTTTCAAATGAAACTGTATCACCTTCGTTCAATTCGTCATATGTGACGCCAACGAGTGCTGTAGAATGGAAGAAAATTTCTTTTTCTTCGCCTTCAGCTGTGATGAAACCAAATCCCTTGTCTGTCAAGGTCTTAATTGTTCCTGTCATAGTGTTTGCTATTGTTGCTTAATTTGATTTTCCTGAAGTTCGATTAAGCTTCAATGAAATCTATATATGTATATAACACGCTGAGCACATTATGTCAAGGCTATGTGGTCGTTTGTGGATAAATAGAGGCTCATTATTCATTTTTGGCTTTATTTTTGTATTTTTATGATATACTCCTGTTATATGGTACAAAAGCATGTCGGAGGCTCAAAAGTAAGTAGTAACCATACGACTTTTCTAGAAGTCGTTGTTCCTGTGATTCGAGAAGTAGTAAAAATGGAGGAAGTTAGGCGTGTGTTGCCAGGCATGATTACATCTGGCCTAAGCAAACGACGTGATTCGCGAGTTAGTGTGAAGATTTCTCAAGGAGATGGAGTTGTAACACTTCGCGTGCGTGGCAACATATCTACCCAAGAAATATTCATTTATACGTCAGATGTACAAGCTACGACTGAATTTGTGGCTCGAACTGCTCTGAATGAAGGGTACCAGATTCGTTTTGACAAGAAAGAAGAGGGAGCGAAAGCTGAAGTTTCAAGAAAAAATAGCAAAACGTTATAAATAGTTTTCGATATGCTAGATGCAATGCAATAATTTTGCTATTATGAAGTAGTGGTGGTAATAACAATACATGTCTAAACCAGCATATATCAATACACGAGCAGAAGACGAAGTAGGGAACGCCAAGCTTCTTGGTGCTGCGCCGTTTATTTATAGTATGATTGTGCCGTTGTTTCTATTACATGTGTGGACACAAATCTATCAGCAGATCGCATTTCGTTTATATGGAATGGAACCGGTGGACCAACGAAAGTTCATTACAGACCAACGATGGAAATTACAGTATTTAAATTTTTTGGAGCAGATTAATTGCCTGTATTGTGGGTATGCAAATGGTGTTATTGCATTTGTAAAAGAGGTGAGTATCGAAACAGAAAAAATGTGGTGTCCTATTAAAGACAAGCGCTTCCCAGAACGAGAATTAGAGCATCGCCAAGAGTTTGCTGTGTATGGAGATGAACAATCATTGAAAAAGATTACAAAAAGATAATAATATAACCAGACTCTTATGAAAGGGCGAATACTACTCAGTGTACTAATATTTACTGCGCCGCTGACGGCGTTTGCGCACGGAGGGCATCC
Source organism: uncultured Gammaproteobacteria bacterium (assembly GCA_964569285.1). GTDB lineage: Bacteria > Patescibacteriota > Patescibacteriia > UBA9570 > XYC2-FULL-38-9 > CAZMTW01. The sequence goes on along the minus strand of CAZMTW010000040.1, from coordinate 6,646 downwards.
TGATGCGGTTGGGCCTCCAAATTCAGTGCTGCACTACGTTGCATCTCCATGGCACATTATTCCAATTGTAACTGTTGCGGTTGCCGTTGTGGCGCTGCGTTATTATGCAGTAAAGAAGCAAGTACAGGTTACTAATAAGATTAACGACTAGACTATGTTGCAACAAATTATCTCGCTCGTACAGCGTATTCATCCTGCTCCTATTGCAGAAGCTCATTGTGATGGGCCTTGTGGCGTGTATGACCCTGCACAGGCTCGCGTATCTGCAGAGGCAGTTGTGTCTATGACTAAGAAAATTCTAGAATTAGAAATGCCGTCCGGCGATGATGATGCGGCAATGGTGGCGTATCAAAATACATTGACGCGTTATATTATGATCAAGGAAGATCAGGCGCATGAAACAAAAGAGCATATTCTTGTGTTGTGGACTGATTTTTTTAAGCCTGAACATTTGGTCACATATCCTGAATTGCATAGTATCGTCTGGAATCTCGCAAAGGCATGTTCACATGCAAAGCAAGAAGTCAGCTTGGAACATGCGCAAGAGGTATTGGATGGAGTGAAACACATTCATGAAATCTTCTGGGCCGTAAAGGGGCGTGATGTAAAATGGGAACTAGCAAATCAATAGAATGAAACAACGCTGCGACTTACATCATTCATTTAAAGAAACACTTATGTGGGTCTTTGGTTTTCGTTCGCGTTATGAGGTAAGAGGGCAGTCCATGGATCCATTATTAGAAGAAGAGGATCAGGTCTTTACTAAAAGTATTTATGGCCATCGTCAAATTGCAGTTGGAGAGGTGGTGGTTGCAACACATCCGTTTATTCCGAGTAAAATAATCATCAAACAAGTGAAGGAATCGGCTGGGGATAGTGTATTTGTTGAAGGTGTGAATACGAAATGTAGTACAGATAGTCGCTCTTTTGGCTGGATTCCCAATGATAGAGTACTTGGTGTTGTAACCGCTATTGTATAAAAACGTCAGCATTGACCAAAAGTGGCATTTCATATAGTATGAAACGGCTGCATTTTTAGCAGTGGCAGTTGACAATAACTGTAATTATTGGCACAATCTGTGCTTATGGGTCGGTACTAAAGCGGTCAAATAGATCTGGCTGTAGACCAGATGGCTTCGCCTTCGGGGGTTCGAATCCCTCCCGGCCCACCAGCAACCTTGCCGAGATAGCTCAGGGGTAGAGCGGTAGTTTTGTAAACTATTGGTCGGGGGTTCGAATCCTCTTCTCGGCTCCAGAAAAAAGAAATTAATTCACACCGTTATGTCGCAAGACAATCTCATAAAGATGGAGTGCACAGAGTGTAAGCGTGTCACCTACTATACGTACAAAAATGTTCGTAAGTTGAAGGACCGCCTAGAACTCAAAAAACATTGCAAGCACTGCAACACGCACACCCTTCAAAAAGAAACCAAATAGTAACATAGTGGAGCATGGCTCTTGCCGGCACACCAAATTTTGATCAGAATCAAACCGTGCCTTCAGGTGTAGCGGGGGATGTTTCTCGTCCAGATGTATTTTATGAAACAAAGTTGTTTCGAGTATTTGTGACGCGCAAAGCGATGGCTGATGGACATGTGATTATTGAGCGCAAGCAAGCTGAGCCACATTTGTATAGTTTTACTCCAGACGATATTGATGAATTTGGTTATTTGTTAAAGAAGGTGTCATTTTGGGTTATGCGATTAACTGGTGCTTCTGCGTTTACCGTGTTGATGAATGACGGAACAGATGATGAATTGGATGATACACCTGATCATTTGCAAATTCATATTATTCCTCGTGGAGTGGGGGATAAACGTTTTACACATGTGACACATGCAATGCATGACCTTACTCGAGAGTTAGAAGAGGGCACAGTACATCAAGTGGTGGCTGAGCTGCGCGACTTGATGCAATTGCCGCAGGAAAAGGAATAGAGTAGTTGTTGCAGTAATGTTATACAACCTGTAAATGAAGTTACATAGCTTTTTTTATGGGTTCAAAAAGAGGAGCGCGATAACCAGAAATCATAAAGAATATGGCACGCGAAGGCATTGGTCGACGACGACCAAAAAAAGAAATTCAAAACGACATATGACAAGGTGAAGTAGATTTTGTATTTGATCAACATCGTCGTAATGCTTCTGCCACGATTGAAAAAGTGCGTCCAGTAGATGAGGATAGAAAGGCACTCACCGGACGACGGATTGAGGATTATGTAAATGGATCACTTATTAATAAAGATGAGTTGTTTCCTTATGGTGCTTATGTGCTCAATATTGGAGATCCTTGGCAGCGACTGGATAAAGACGGCGTGGTGACGTTGGAGTACGAAACTGGTGAGGAGGCGTCGTTTGTTTCAAACAAGGAATTATTTTTTGAATTTTTGCCTACAGAGCTTGATGTCATACACATGGAAGCAGGTTTTTTAGAACAGAGTTACCCAGAAATGATGCAGAGCATTGAGTGGAAGTGTCGTGCATTGGAACAATTTCAGGAACAAGGATTGACTGTTGCCGACTATCCTAAACAAGCAGTCGTTGCTACATCGATTGCAGAAGACTTGGCTTCTTTGATTCCTCAATTATATGATCGGTTTCCAAATGCATGGTACGCGGCAGTTGCTATTGCTCGAGGGTTTAACGATTAGTATTTGAATGCAACAGTGATTGAGCCAACAATGCAGCGAGAGTCAGTTGCACGTAAAGGTTTAACAGAAGACCAAGAACGTGATATACGGAGAAATCTTATTGCAGAACACAGAGGTGGAAAAAAGTACGCCAAGTCAGAATTAGTAAAAGGAGCGTATCCACATACTGATTTTGACGACCATATTTTTGATCGAATTGTTGCGTCGTGGTCTATTTCTGCACATATGTTTGCTGCTATGTCAGCATCTGATTTTATGAATGTGTGGGATGAAACAGATCGACTATTACAGAAAGATGGTGCAGCATATATTTGGCCATTATCACATTACTTTTATAATCCAGATGAATTAATGGATAGCGTAGAGCGTTATCAGGCATCAGGAGGATGTATTGGATTTATTGAGGGTTGGGGCAATGAATTAGGCGAGCAGGAGTTGCTCTGGTCTGATGAAGTGGATGTTTCTCGGTTATCAAGATATTGGGATAATATGATCACTGCAGTTGTTTTAGGGCGTGGATATTCTCAAAAAACAAAACAGCGCGTTTAAGATAGCTTAGTACTTGGAGAATTGCCTGTTGAGGCTTTGGGTGAAGAAGAAGTTGCATAGAAACTGGACTTTTTATTCATAATCCGTATAATAAGCACGCAGTGTCTTTACAAAGATACTCGTTATAGGGGGTTCGTATATCGGTAGTACACTGGTCTCCAAAACCATTTGGGCGGGTTCGATTCCTGCACCCCCTGCCAACTAGTACAAAGTTTAAAAACGTGTCCTCCCGCGCCGTACCTTCTGGGGCACAGGCACGCGCACCCATTTTCGGCCAATGTTTCCCAAGGCTTTCGCTACGAAAGCGCCACGGTTCGCTCGCGAACGCAAGTTATTTAGCGCTACCTCCTTTTATTATTGGAAGAGCTTTAAGTATTCATGCAACTCAAAAATACGATTTTTGGAAAGACCAGTTTTTTCTTTGAGCATACCTGCCTTTTGAAACTCTTGTACAAAAACACTTGCGGTTTGAAATGTTACTCCCATTATTTCTTCTGCATTGCGTATAGTAAGGATAGGCTTTGAAAACATCGAATACAGTAATTGTCGGGCTGCTTTTTGCCGTTTCGGACTCACATGTGCCTCGATCATAGATTCATATTTCGATCGTAATTCAATAATTTTTTCAAACGTCTCTTTTCCATTCTTCGCGGTCGTTGCAATTCCATTTAAGAAAAAACGAATCCATTGTTCAATATCATCTGATTCTCGAGCTTGAGAAAGTGCATCGTAATAACTAGAACGATGTTTTTCAAAAAAGTCAGAAATATACAGTGTTGGTTTGTTTAGAATACCTAAATCAACAAGTTGAAGTGTAATAAGAAGTCGACCAATACGTCCATTGCCATCTAAAAATGGGTGAATCGTTTCAAATTGATAATGGGTAATTGCTAACTTAATGAGGTCTGGTATCTGTAATTCAGTATTGTGCCAAAACGTTTCCAAATCAGTCAGTAGTACAGGCAACTCGTTAGGATGAGGCGGAATAAAAACAGCATCTGTTAAATTAGATCCTCCTATCCAGTTTTGACTCGATCGTATTTCACCCGGTTGCTTTTTAGAACCACGTACGCTCGAAAGTAATATTTTGTGAGTGTTTTTAATGAGCCGGAATGAAAGCGGTAAACGTTCCAGTTCATCCACCGCAAAGTTAATTGCTTTAATATATTTTTGAACCTCTGCCCAGTCGTCTTTTTCTTCCGGATTAATTTCATCTTCGGTTAGCAATGCTTCGTCGATGCTTGTTTTTGTTCCTTCAATTCTACTAGACGTGGTTGCTTCCTTGACCACATGCATTTGAATAAAATAATCAACATCTGGCACTAATGTAGAATATGCATTGAGCTCCCCCAAATATCGCATACTGTCAGATAATAAAATATCAATACGAGAGTCTCTCCACTCGTAATTTTTATTCACTGAGGTTGGTTGAAAGCTCTTATATTCGTATTGTTGTTTATAGTCGCCTGATTTCCAATTCTTCATACAGTAGAATGTAAAATTATTGTATTCAAAGTATATTATTAAACTTAGAATTTGTCAAATATGTATTCTAATGTTTGATATAAAGATAGCTCTGTAAATGGACGTTTTCTAGACCCTAAAGCCACTTCTTTTTTTTGCCCCTTCACAATTCCACGGGTTGCGACACGAAAGCTTCATGGTGGATGAGAGCTCTTTACAGCACTGCCTCTGCCGTGCTTAAATCAACGTATATGAAATTTACATCGAAACATAATCTTTTCCACGGATTCATCGGTTTCTTTGTTCTGTTGATCCCACTTATTAGTTCACGAATTCTTGCTGTCTACTCGGAAAGTAGATATCCGGAATTTGAAATCAACCGCGACATCTTTAAGATAACCGCATATGACGAATACTATGTAGGAATTGTTGGTGCTGTTGTCCTACTACTTGTACTAGCAGTCGTTTGGTCATTCTTCGTGAAGAAGCTAAACGACGATGAACTACGGCGTATTCCTCTCGCCTATTTTTTGGTACTTGGTCTCGGAATTGGCTTTCCTGGCTTACTTTCTATGGCTACTTTTCTGTTCACCGGTGTCGTAGAATGGTACGAAAGCATCTTAATATTCATCGACTTTTATATTACATTTCCAGGAATATCTCTCTCCTATATTGGAGCCCTTCCGATGTACCTTCTTGTTACCTACGTAGTTAGATCTCATCGCGCAAAGAAAAATAGTAGTAACTAATATCAGTTCGAAATCGGTCCCACGTAGTTATCAACTATAGTTCTAATAACGTCACGCCACGACTGCATTTCAGAACAGGTTACAAATTCGTGCCCCCGCGCCCCACAGCCGCAGGCGCGTTTGGCCAATAGCTCCCAGGCATTTTGCCATGCGAGCCCCACCTTCCGCTCGCGCAAAAGGAGGTTCGAGGCACGCCCCCTCGCCCTTTATCGATGTTCATCCAGAATGCGAACTAGTTCTTCATCCCACTCGAAACACGTTTCACTCTCTACGATTTTTGTGAAAGTTGAGATACAAGAAGGGTCCAGTTGCGCGAATTCTTGCAACACCTCGGCGGCGCTATACATAAAACCTCCCACAGTACCGTCTGAATCGTCAACGCCGTTGCGAAGCTTCTTATCGAGACGCAACAGCAAGTTGACCAGCATGCCGGCTGTCTGTTGAGACACCGGAAGGCATGATACAATAGGAACTAATCGTCTACACCCTTCGCTGAGTGAATCCTGGTACTTGAACCAGGTGCGAGAAGGGCCCCTGTATGGTTTGATATATCGTATCGCTTTGGTGATCTCCGAACGTACCTGTTGTAGTTCGTTTGCGGTTAATTCACCAAGTCGACCGCTGAATTCAGGATATTCTGCGATTATTATTTCCTCTGGTGTGAGTGGCCTCCCATCTTGGACAACCGCTATTGCTAGTGCAACGAGATGTTTGCACAGCATTTCTTTTTGACCGATGTAGCAGTTGCAATGGCCGTAATCGTATCTTCGTGCTTCAACACACACCTGATATGGCTGCGTGCCTTGAACAATTGCCGTATACGAAATGGTATTGTCTTTGACCTTTGTTACTTTATTGTTTTCGTATAGGCCGATCGCGCGTTCAAAGGTACCTGGATCTGTGCCAAAGTGAATTTCGTCGAGAGTGAATTTTGGAGTAAACGCCATTGGTGGGTGGATGGTTTTTTAAATTTAAATAGTAGCTCTAAGTATTTCAACAGATGAAAAGTGTGTCAAGCTACGTAATGTGTTTGTGTTGGGTATCGTACCAATTCAGCAAAAGCGATTGAATTCATAAAATGGGCTACCAAAACCCTTGCTACCGGCTTCACCCGCCTGGGTAAGGTGGAAATACATTCGAATTTCATCTGCCAAGGACTGCATTTCAGAACAGGTTACAAATTCGAGGTATTTGTATCTGCGTCTGTTTTATATATTTGGTATACTTACTCATA
>CAZMTW010000039.1:0-9356 GCA_964569285.1 uncultured Gammaproteobacteria bacterium | reverse complement strand
CAACATCACTCAAAAAAACCACTCGCAATTTTGATCCCTTTCCACGAACAGTGAACTCATCTTTCTTCAAGTTGATCATATCCGTCGTTAACGTCGCCGCCTCAGACACACGCAGCCCAGTAGAGAACAGTAACTCAAGCAATGCCTTGTCTCGCAATTGAATAATAGAAGGCGTACGCGTTTCTGTAATTCCGTCCGACATCACTAAAGGAGCTTCAAGTAATCGTTCTAACTCTTCCTCCTCTAAAAATTCTACTTGTCGGTCAGGTTCTTTTGCGAGCTCGATTTTTTCTGCCGCCATACTGACCACATCCATTTTCGACAAATACTTCAAAAAACTTCGCAACGCAATCACATGGTAATTTTGAGTTTTCTTCGACAACCCATCCACATCTTTTGGGTTTTCCAAACGATTCAACCACACGCGAAACTGTTTCACTTTTGGCAGTGTAATATCCTTTGGACCTTTCACACCTGACTGCTCAATAAATCTACGCAAATAAAAATCATAATTACGCACCGTTTTTGCTGAACGGTTCTTTTCCACCTCCAAGTATTCTAAAAATTCTTGTTTAAGTTTTTCTATTGCAGTAGCCATATAGAGATTTTACGACACAACAACAACAAGCGCAACTACCTTGACGGAGGATAGTATATGAGTAAGATGCACATACAATACACCCGACAAGAATGGAGGGCGCGATGACGACTGACGATACACGTCGACGTGGACACCTCCGACTGGTCGGTGGATCAGAAAGAGGAAGACAAGGGTCTCGTGATCCAGAGCTCAAAGCGAGGGAATGGCAGCCACAAGCTTGGAAGGGTTGGCCATATACCCGCATAGAGTTTCCACTCGTTCACCGGGTGACTACTGCATTGCCCCCGCGCATGACAACCATTCGTGCAAGCATAAGGCACCTCAGAGTCATGGACGAGCTGCAGCGGATGTGTGTGCCGGAAGAGGGGCAAATCAAGGCCTTTGACGAGAAGCGCGACTCATACCTACGCGAACCACCTACGGTCTCAGCCGTGATGAGGGCGATGGGATTCGAAGCTCACCGGATTACGCGATTGCCCAATCTGCCTGAACGGCTGATGCCGGGCGTCGTGAACATCCGTGTGCTACAAGGTGTGATCCAGGGAGCAGCCATGTGTCACCGCGAATTGGAGATGGTCATCCAAGTTCTCGAAGCGGTCGCATGGAACGGCTACCCAGTGCTAGGACCCATGCCTCAAAGGCTGACGATCCAGGAGCGACACGGAATGGTGTGGTTGATCAGGAAGTTGATCCCAGGTCTTCCAAGAACCATCCGTCTTAACTACAGCCTCGCAGCAGAGGCTGCACATCAAATCATCCAGGCAGAAGATGGATGCGGTCCTCTCACCCGACAGTGAGAGATTTTTTTAACAATCATTGACAAAACGAGCAATCTACGCTACTATAAAGGAGTACTGAGTAACATCAGTATTTTTAAATATTCGAGACACAACACAATATGCAACATAAAGCCCAGCGCGTCGGCGTTTTCGTCGATGTGCAGAACATGTATTATTCAGCGCGAGCACTTTACGACCAGCGCGTCGACTTTGGAGAAATTCTAAAGGAGGCCATTGGCGACCGTGACTTAGTTCGCGCATTCGCCTATGTGATCCAAGCAGATCATGACGATGAGAAAACTTTTTTTGACGCACTTCAAGAGCGTGGCTTTGAATTACGCACCAAAGAGTTACTCAGTTTTTATGGAGGAAACAAAAAAGGGGACTGGGATGTCGGTATCGCAATTGATGTTGTGCAGATGCTGCCAAAACTTGATGCGATAGTCCTTGTATCAGGAGATGGTGATTTTGCCGATCTCCTTCGCTATGTACAATCCCGTGGCGTAAGAGCAGACGTGATGTCGTTTGGTTCATCCACGTCATCTGCATTACGTGAACAAGCAGACGCTCTTCTCGATCTTTCTGCAGACACAAAACGTTTCTTAATTCCAAAAAAACGAGGTCGTAGCTCTGCGACACAAACAGCGAAGACGCGTTCAGCAGCAGCAACTCTCGTAGAAGCACCTGAAAGGCCTACTGTACAAACACCACCATCAACAGTATCTACACCACCTCCAGTAATAAAACCAAACCGTCCAACAGTACCAAATACACCAAAAAATACTCCTCGAAGGCGCATTCCCCGCATTGTCACATAATTGTTGACACAAAACAGGGTTCCTGGTAGAATCAGTCCTACATAAATAGGACGATATCTTGGTTTGTGGTGGCGAGAAGAAGCGCTTTCTCGGATATCGCGTAACAAGAACACATGCTGACAAAAAAGCAGAAGCAAAACATCATCGCGAAATTCGCGGTAAAGAAGAACGACACCGGTTCCCCTCAGGTGCAGATCGCAATCTTGACTGCAGAAGTTGCAGAATTGACCGGTCATCTCAAAATGCACAAGAAAGATTTCTCATCACGACGAGGTTTACTCAAGAAAGTTGGACAGCGACGTCGGCTACTCAGATATCTCAAAAAAGAAGATGAAAAGGGCTATAACAAGCTGATCAAGTCGTTGAAGTTAAAAGACAATATCTAAACGCCATAAGTGCTCCGATTCCTCGGAGCGCTTTGATTTATACCTATGAAACATACGCGTCGATTGATTCTCCTGGCCATTGTCTTCGGTATTATTGTATTGGTAGTGAATCTTGTCGATTTGTCGCTCGATACAAATGTATCAGAGGAAGAAGTAGACAATAACACAGTGGACACTCCTATAAACATCATCGATGCGGACGATGCGACTGGGAATGAGGATAGCGACACAGAAGAAGAGGTAGTAGATAAAACTGAAGATCAAATTCAACTAGAAGAAGAGCATGGATTTTATGTTCCCGAGTTAGAAGAAATAGAGGAGATTGACGTGACCGCTCAGGAATCTACCACTGTATACGAAATTGACTCAGACAATGCGATTAGCGTGATGCCTGCTGCAGATGCATCAATTGTCGTTGGGAGCTATGGTGCTGATACGCAGGAAGAAGTAGTGATTGATGGTTATACCGGAACGCGATACACCGGCACTTCACCAAAAGATGGTTCTGTTATTCATTACATTCTTGTGACGGTTGGAGACGACGTCTACTTCATTCGCGGAACAAAGAAATTTCTTGACACCACACAACAAGAACTCACATTCGACCAATAACCGCTGGCGCGGCACGATGCTCAACCTCATCGTTCAGCGCTAGGAGTTATCCTAGACTAACTAATTACTTCGCCCATACACGAAAGAGACTTCCTCTATAAAGGATATAGAGAAGGAGTCTTGCGGTGTGTGGGTGAAACAACCAAAAACAGTATGAATAACGTGGAAACGTTTACAACAGAGTGGGGAGGTAAAACCCTTACTCTCGAAACCGGTAAAATGGCAAATCTTGCCAACGGTGCCGTCACAGCGCAACTTGGTGAGACTGTCGTGCTCGCTACAGCAACAATGTCACCTGACATTAGAGGAGACATGGATTACTTTCCATTAATGGTGGACTTTGAGGAAAACCTCTACGCCGCTGGGAAGATTAAAGGATCTCGCTTCTTAAAGCGAAAAGGACGACCAACAGATGAGGCGGTTATTAATGCCCGCATCACTGACCGTTCGTTACGACCATTATTTGATTACAACATCCGAAACGACATTCAGGTCATTTTAAATGTCCTTTCATACGATGGAGAAAACGATACTGCAACACTTGGATTGATCGCTGCATCTGCTGCGCTATCCATTTCTGACATTCCATGGGATGGACCTGTGGCTGGTATTTCTGTTGCGCAGATTGGAGGCGAATACATCTTGAACCCATCACTCGCACAGCGAAATGAATCAGAGCTGTATCTTATGATGGCGGTACGTGAAGATCGCGTGGTAATGATTGAGTCAGATGGAAACGAAGCAACCGAAGATGTGGTGTACGGCGGTTTCGAATTTGCAATGAAAGAAGCTCAGCCTGTTGTTGAACTCATAAAAGAGATGAAAGCAAAGGTTGGTAAAGAAAAGATTGAACCAATCAAAAAAGAGCTAACAGCAGAAGAACAGGTAATGCACGACGCTGTTGGTGCAAAATCAAAGGAATACATGGATGCCAACATGGACTCTCTTTTTGGAATGAAGTCCAAAAAGGACCGCGATGACAAGAATACTGAAGTAGAAAAAGGCTTGCTTGCATTGTTTGAAACAGAAGATGAGCAACGCATGGCAAAAAAGGTGTTTGAACACGAGTATGAAGAGGCATTTCGACGCGTTATGATGGAAAAAGGAATACGCGTTGATGGTCGTGCACTCGATGAAGTACGCGAAATTACATCAGAAGTGGATATTCTTCCTCGAACACATGGATCAGCACTCTTTCAGCGTGGTGAAACACAGGTGCTCAGCACAGTTACTCTTGGGTCTCCTGGTGACGCGCAGATTCTAGACGGTATGGATCCAGAAATAAAGAAGCGATACATGCATCATTACAACTTTCCTCCATTCTCAGTTGGAGAAGTAAAGCCACTTCGAGGACCTTCCCGACGAGACATTGGTCATGGAACATTGGCAGAGAAGGCATTAGAACGAATGATCCCTTCAAAGGAAGACTTCCCATATACGATTCTCGTTAATTCAGATGTCATGATGTCGAACGGGTCATCTTCACAAGCATCTGCATGTGGGTCATCTCTTTCATTGATGGCTGCTGGTGTGCCTATCAAGGCTCCGGTTGCTGGTATTGCAATGGGATTGGTTATGACCGAAGACATGAAGGAGTACAAGATTCTCACTGACATTCAAGGAGTAGAGGATCACTCTGGTGACATGGACTTCAAAGTTGCTGGTACAGAGAACGGAGTAACGGCAATTCAACTCGACATTAAGTTGGGTGGTGTATCACTCGAGATTTGTAAGGATGCATTGACTCAAGCAAAGAAAGCACGACTCGATATTTTGAAAGTCATGCTCGCTGCAATTCCTGCGCCACGAACAGAGATGTCAAAGTATGCTCCACGCATCGAAACAATTACCATCGACCCAGAACGCATTGGCGAACTCATTGGTCCTGGTGGAAAAGTTATCAATGGAATCATCGATGAGACTGGTGTACAGATTGATATCGACGACGAAGGATTGGTATTCATCACATCTGTCGACGAAGAAGGAATGGTTGCAGCCAAAGCAATGGTTGAAGCTATCTTAAAAGAAGTCGAAGTTGGTGAAATCTATGAAGGTAAAGTATTGAAGATTGTTGCAGACCGAAACAGCGGAAGCGAGATCGGCGCAATCGTCGATCTTGGCGGAGGTAAAGATGGTATGGTGCATATCAGTAATGTTTGCCATGGACGAATCGGTTCAGTATCTGCTGTTATCAAAGAAGGAGAAATGGTGAAGGTGAAGGTTATGGAAGTTGATAAAGAGAAAGGACGCATTGGTTTGTCTCGTGCTGCAATGATTGAATCAGGAACTCCAGATCCAAAGTGTGAAGCAGCTGCCGAATCCGGTGGTGGTGACCGCGGTGGAAGAAGCGGAGGACGCAGTGGTGGATTTAGCGGTGGAGGTCGCGGAAGAAGCGACAGACCACGTCCGCCACGTCCACCAGCAGTACCCCGAACAACTTAAGTACTCACTACTTTTATCGCTATGGAAGGAACACTTTTCGTCGTCACTGGCCCATCAGGAGCTGGTAAAGATTCAGTCATTGATGCTGTTCGCGACGGCGGATTAGAGTTCGGTTCTGTCACTACAACCAGTACCCGGCCAATGCGGCCGGGTGAGGCTGAAGGTAAGCCTTACTATTTCCTTACGCGGGAAGAGTTTGAGGAAAAGATTGAACATGGTGAAATGATTGAGTGGGCTGAAGTGTACGGCAATCTCTATGGCAGTACCAAGCAAGAGGTTGAGCGTGTACGAAAGAAACATGATGTGGTGATCATCAAAGTAGATCCACAAGGCGCTCGTACATTCAAGGCGATGATTCCCGACGCCGTTACCATATTCATTCAGCCGCCCTCTCTTGAGTTCTTGGAGAAGCGGTTGATCAATCGTGCGTCTGATGCGCCAGATGTTATTGCGAAGCGAATGGAGACTGCAAAGAGTGAATTGGAGAATCTCGGTTCATGGGACCACCTTATTATGAACGAAGAGGGTAAATTAGACGCAGCTGTTAAGGAGCTGACAGAACTGGTAAAGAAGAAGAAAGAAAGTAGATACCCATAGTGGGTGTGGATAACCAAAATCAGGATAAAATCCTCGTCAACACATAAAAAAACCGCATATATAGCGAACGAAAGAGGGTGATCATTGACCCTCTTGCTATTTTGTGCTATTATATATCCATCAGTTCATTAACAACCCGCATCCAGTTGTCTTCCAAAAAAAACCGACCGTCTCATCGGAAGCGAAAGGTGTATAGTGTTTGTACATCATTCGTTTCCGGCGATGTCTCTGGTCCTCCGGCTTATGCTGGAGTAAAACAAAAATAAAATAGACAACGGTAAGCCTGCATGATTTTTATTCCGATGCTATGCATTGGAACCATGTTCGCAACCATTTCGCGGGAAACATATACCTGATCAACGACTGACTAGTAAGTTGACGGGCCTACATGATTCTTACAGGATTCATGTCTCGCTCATTTCCATGAGCGGTACATGGTGAGTAAGTATCATTAAGTGGGCGCACTGTTCCGATTAGTTCGAATATTTATATTTCGACCGGGGCGCATGTGCGCCCCTTTTGATACAAAAAAAACGACGGTGGGTTTACAGCGGGCACATTTCAAGATACACTACAACGACTAACAGACATTAAATATATATGGACAAAACATTTCTCGATCAACAGAAAGCCATCCTTCAACAGGAGTTAGAAGAGATGCTGAAAGAATTAGATTTAGTTTCCTCACCAGATGTTGGAGATCATGTACCTGGAGAACGTGCTCCAAAATTTCCAAATTACGGCGATGATAATTATGGTGAAAACTCTGAGTCTCCTGCAGAGGTATCAGACTACACCGTGAACGTCAACATCACTGGTCAGCTTGAATCAGCAAGCAACGAAATAAAAAATGCATTGAAAGCAATTGATGACGGGACGTATGGCACCTGCTCTGCGTGTGGAGGTACCATTTCAGAAGAGCGTCTCGCAGCGAACGCTGCTGCAACGACGTGCATGGCGTGTGCTCAATCTCACACAACATAATAGGTACTATGAATCAGCGTCGACGAACAACAGTGTTCCTACTCATCGGCGCTGTTTTATTATTTGTAGTTGATCGATTCTCAAAATATAGTGCACTAGAGTGGTTACACGAACCGGTCATACTGATTCGTGACATACTGCATCTACACTTTCTTCCAAACACCCGATTCATCTTTGCTCTTCAACCATCGAATGTGGTGATCATGAGCATTGTAGCTATAGTCATGCTCGTGCTGATGAGTCTGCTCGCACGAGAGTATGTTGCTAAAAATAATGCGCAAGTTATTTGTTTGACCGTTATACTCATAGGAGCATTTTCAAACTTGCTCGATCGTTTTCGTTTTGGGTATGTGATAGACTTTATTAGCATTCCATTTTGGTCGGTGTTTAATTTGTCTGACATCTATATAGTCATTGGTGTTATCGCGTTCATCTGGTCCATGAAAAAAGAGGAGCAGCATCTTGCAAAAAATGATTCACTGCGGTAGCCTTGAACTATGGAAATCATCAAACATACAGCAAAGAAATTTCAACGCAACAAAGAAGACTTTGTATGCGATGATTGTGATACCTCTGTCCATGGAGATGGGTACCGTAATCATTGCCCTGCTTGTTTAGTATCGAAGCATGTGGATGTGAATCCTGGTGACAGAGCAGCAGAGTGTGGGGGTCTTATGGATGTCGTCGATGTCGATATGAGTCATGGAGATTTATCGTTAATTCATCAATGTCGCGCATGTGGATACGAAAAAAAGAATAAAACACATACAGAGGATAGTATTGATGCGATCACATCAGCAATGAAACTGATCAATCAAAACAAATAACTTGCAGCAGAGCGCAGAAGGCGCTACACTGGTATTGGACACATCCCCCTGCGAGGGGATTTTATTATGCAACAATATACAACTGGCACCGCTCGGGTGCAATCGCTTAGTCGCACAGGGCTGTTGTGCGAACCAGTAGAAATCGAGGTCGATGTCGCTCACGGCCTCCCACAATTCATCATCGTCGGTCTTCCCGATGCTGCGGTATCAGAGGCACGTGATCGCGTTCGCTCTGCTATTAAGAACTCTGGGTTCCATTTTCCGCTTGCTCGGGTGACGGTCAACTTAGCGCCAGCTCACACAAAGAAAGAGGGGTCGATGTTCGATTTGCCAATCGCACTTGGCATTATCGTTGCTATTGGTGAGATACAGCTTCCGCATAGTCACCTGTCAGTCGGTGAGCTTGCATTAGACGGCCGCTTGCGCGGTATTCTTGGTGCACTGCCAGTGATGCGATATGCCATAGATCGCGGAAGTACCATTATTGTTCCACAACAACACGAAGCAGAGGCAGCGCTTCTGGCAAGTAAGAACATCCAGCTAGCGACCAGCTTACGTCATGTCATAGCGCAAGCGAAAGGAGAGATGGTACCAATATATGCTACACAGTCATCACCTGCACCAATAAAACAACCCAGTATGAATATGCGTGACATAAAAGCACAGTATGTCGCAAAACGAGCGCTAGAGATAGCGGCCGCTGGTGGGCACATCCAGCGCGCCCAGAATGTTCATGAGCGTGGACTTGCCGGAACCGGACGGTCCCATGATAGACATGAGTTCCCCCTCACGCACCTGCATGTTGACGCCCCGCAGAGCTCGCACTTCAATGTCGCCCATGCGATAGATCTTGGTTACATCTTCAATTTCGATGATAGGACGGGCGAATGCCGGTTCGCTCATGGACGCGCCCTTTCTTGCGGCGGTGGGTAAGACAAGTCGACTTGCTACGCGACTATCACTATAGACTCAGTCTGTAAAGACAATGTGCGCTAAATGCAAAAAAAGTGTAAAATAGTCAACGAAATTGTATGCAAAACAAAACCGAGAGAGAGGCAGATCTGCGATCTGCTCCCCCCTCGGTTCAAAGCCAGCCCAGACCGCAGACGGCGATACCCCTCGCAATCCGCTACACCCGATACAATACATCCACATACCGCTTCAACAGATCGTCCACCAGACCGCGCAGGGGCATGGATCCGGCCAGTCCGTAGACCGGGGCCATGCCGTGGCCGTCCGCGGGGGTGGACTTGACCTCGGCCACGGCGTCGGCCAAGGTGGCGGCATCGAGTGCGCCCATCCGGGCAAGG
>CAZMTW010000038.1:0-9513 GCA_964569285.1 uncultured Gammaproteobacteria bacterium | reverse complement strand
TTTCAGGATGAACAGGATACATTAGCACAATAGTGGCAAAATGTCAATGATTCACACCTACACCTACTTCTACATTCTCAGTAAAAAAAGAAGGCCTGAACACTCTGTTCAGGCACCCCTACTCCCGCCCGCCGAAGCGAGGGTTTCAGGGCCGCGGGTTAGCCCGCGCCTTCCTCCTCATGTGCCACCGCACGACGACAGCGGTGGACTTTTTTTTCGACGTGGTAGCTGACGAGACTACCAGGTGACCGACGTGACCGGACTGGTCCAGCTCGCACTGCCGGCCGACGGGGACACCATCAGCCTGTAGTAGCCGCTGTACGGGGTCGCCGTCGGCGCGTCCGCCCAGACGAGCGCGCTGACCGCGCCCGTGCTGACGTTGGCGAACACCACCTGCCCGGCCTCGACCATCTGGCCGAACTCGGCCACGATGGCGTTGGCGCTGGCCTGGTTGGCCGCCCCGAACGTCAGCCAGATCGTCTGGCTGAACGCGATCTCGTCGGCCATCCCACCGACCGACGGGTTGGACCATAGGCTGAGCGTCGGGGCCCACACGGACTCCCAGCAGAGCTTCCAGTCTCCTCCGTCGTAGGACGGGGCGCCGGCGTTGACGCAGGCGATCGTGACCGGGGGCTCGGCCGAGTCGTCGTCGTCCGTGGTGGAGTCGTCGTCATCGCCGGCCGAGTCGTCGTCATCCGTGGTGGCGTCGTCGTCATCCGTGGTGGCGTCGTCGTCGTCCGTGGTGGCGTCGTCGTCATCGCCAGCGCAGACCGGGTCGTCCCAGCAGTTCTGGTCGTCGCAGTCAGCGAGGCCGTCGCTGTTGTTGTCGATGCCGTCGTCGCACAGGCACTCCGTGCCGTTCGAGATCAGCACACCGTCGGGACCGCAGTTCTCGGTCGTGTCGTCGTCGTCCGGCGTTTCCACCAGGTTGACCTCTCCATCCGGACAGGCAGGAAGGGCCATGGCCAGAGCCGCGAGAAACGCGACCGTCAACAGGCTCTTGAAGTTCTTCATCCGTACCTCCTTCGCCTGCCACTGCAGACTTGATCACAGTCGTACCCTCGCCCAAGACAGGCGAGAAACTTCAGTGCTCCCCTCGTTGTGTAATCATTACTGATCCCACATCGCGGGAAAAACTGAAGAAACTCCGTTCAACGCGTTATTATTATTTTGTATCGCTATTGTGCTGTGGAAGTGTTTTGTGAAAATTGTCGACTTCCAATACGTTATATACAGTCTCTTCACTTGGATCAACAACATCCACAGGAGGTGTTGGAACCACGTGTGTTGCTTTTTTCTTCACGCCAAATGGTACAGACGGACGTAACAGAAAAACTAAAAATCCAAGAATAGCACCCAGCAATGCAGCTGCAATTCCATTCACAATAAAATTTGGACGGGTTGGTCTATCGCTTGTCAGCGCAGTATCGACAATACGTAATTCAACGGTATCTGCAGCTCCATGATACTCACCGCTGTTCTTTAATAGCGTATCAGTGACTGCAGAAACAATAGCCTCAGCACGTGCTGGATCAGCATCATACGCTCGAATACGTAGCATTGAAGTACGTGAAACAATCTCAGTTTCGACGGTTTCTGACCATTTTTTTCGTTTTTTCTTCTCGCTAAGCAACAGGATATCACTTAAATCAACCTCTTTTGAGGCGACCACTTCATCAAAAAAAGTACTGGTATGAACCACTTCTGCAAGGTTTCTACTGATCTTCTCTGCTGATTTTGAAGCTGTATAGCTATCAGTTAATGTATACTTCTGAACCACCAATAATTGGGTTTCTGAACTGTATTCCTGGTCCGCCACAATCAATAACAATCCTACTGTAAGTAAAGCGAAAACTAGCCCAAATACGGGCACAGTCCATGCCTTTTTTAGTGTTATTATTGCGCTTTTCTTTTGTAAAACGTTTTCCATACGTAATGTATTAAACCTCTTATTGATTGAGGAACTGAATACCATAGCATAAAAACAAAAAAAGTCAAGCCCTAGCTCTTACTCACCTGATAATCGAATTAATCTTTAGCTCTTCAGCTCTATTGCAACTTCTTCGCCATCACGAACCACGGTCATGTAAAAAACAGTCTCAACAGGCCGTGAATGAATGATTGTGGAAAGATCATCCTCTCCGTTTATAAAATGAGAGTTAATTGAGATGATCGTGTCGCCTGTTTTCAAGATCCCATTTTCTGGAGCGGCGACAATGTACAGTCCAGCGTCTGGAAGAGATTGCAACTGCTTTTCTTCGTCGGTTACTTGCTCTAATTGCATATACTGCACATCAAGCGCTGAACGAATAATTTCATTAGACGTTGTCAGTGCGGGCAATGCGCTTTGTATCACAGAACTGTGTACGATGATGCCATCAATTATTATACCAGCGAGTGTACCGTTAGAATAAAATGCAGGAGCTCCAGCACTTTGTATGCGAGAGTCTGTGTCGACAATAGCAACTTGATGAACATCTGTTGTAGAACGAACTGCATTCGAAATATCACTATCACCTACCACACGTCTTTCATACACCATAAATTGCTGTAATTGTTTTACAAGAAGAGATACAGTGTCACCAGCTCGCAGTGGCAATGACTCGCCAAAATTTACAACAGAAAGGTTCTGTGCTTCTACTCGAAAGAACGTCAGCCCAGAAAAACTATCCTTACTGTACTGCACAATGTGTTTTGTTGATCCATCTGGAATTATAACGGCAGCCTGCTCACGCTCTGCTTCTGGTGGAAATATTGCCGTTGGCATCACCATCCACCCATCTGCAGTAATCACAACTGCATCTCCGAGAAATATACCCGGCTCTGAAATAGTAGGAGCTGTGTTATACACCGAGACAACCTGATTAACAACTTGAGGTACTTGAGAGACGACAGAACTTTCACCAGAACGCGTTGATAACAAAATATTTTGTCTTTCCTTTTCAAATGAGTTGACCACATTTAACTTTCCAATAAGAGGCCAGTCTTCAGGAACAGATGATGCGATCGCAAAACCAAGCAACCCTGATACTGTTCCAAAGAGCAACGCAATAAGAGTCACAATAAATAGTAAATGTGGATGTGATCTTCGATTATGTTCGCTCCCCTGCTTTGACGTGTGAGAACGTTTTTTTGGTGAGGTTGGTACAATCCGCTGATCCATATTCAATATGTTATGTCCACTGACTGGTAGTTAATACTGCGACCAAAGTCACAACGCAAACAATAATATAACGAGTGACTGAAGCACGCGTTATGGTATCACGCAATCTCATTTGAATCAATGATGGGAATACATAAATAAGCACAGCCATTATTGTTCCATTCACAAAAAATGCTGTTGGCCAAAACTGCAATACCCATGCCAATTCTCCAACAAGAAGCCCAGTGAGTAACGCGTATGCTGCATAGCGTGGATGCCATACTTGATAACTCCACAATACATGAATCATAAATGTCACACCGAAGATCACTGCAGTCGCCGTGATTTGCCATACAGATAGTATCCCAATCAAACGTAATGCAAACATGAATGAAAAGAGCGTTAATGCACCTAACGTACTAATGAAAAAGGATAAATTTGGAAGAGATAATTGTGTGTATCGATGTTGTTGGAATCGATAAATAAATACATCCTCTATATACACTCCAAATAAGGTCACGAGAAGTAATCCATAGACAACTCGAAGTGTGAGGCTATTCACAAAAAATAATGATCCGATTCCACCTGCGAGTAATGTGAATACTGGAAATAATATACCCCAAAAATCAGCCGACCGGAACTTCCACGACACCATGAACCCCATTGTTAATACAACAACAATTGCAATTGATGCGGTCCAATATGCCCACTGCATAGGTTGAAACAACACACCACTTAATAATGCAATAAGAATGAGCGGTGATATAAATGGGAGAATACGTCGAGCGAGAATCATTCTATTACTGTTGAATGAATAAAGAGTGGTATTTCTATGCCATCAAAAAGAATAATAGCGTCTCCCAGTATAGTATCTTTTTGTATTATGTCATAATACCCTGCCCTGTCACCTGTCGCAGGAGTGGCAATAACCAGTTGCCGCCGACTAGCCCAGTCAAGAAGTATCCCGTTGGAGTGCATTATTTCTTTTTCTCCTGTTTCAATATTGAATTGTGTTGTTACTCCTTCACCACTGGCACCACTCTCATTCACCGCTATCAGCTGCAGAGTTGGATTAACTCGAATTGCAAATGTACTCTCGACCGATTCTACTTGGTCTGCCCATATCGCAACGAGCGCCTGCGATACAGTTCGAAGGTCTATTGTTATGAGTTCCAACGAACTATCTTCATCGTTGTGCACTATCCCAAGAATGGTTTTCCCATCTGTAAATGTGATTCCATAGATCTGTTTGTCTGCCAACTCGACTGTTGCTGCGATAGACCCATCTGTATCGATACTTGCATACCATGAAGATTCAGATGTTGTAAATGCGAGAGCATCTACAGTTGGTGACCATATAAACTGTTCAACATCTTCTGCAACACGATGTACCTGCCCACCTTGAGGATTGACTATATACACACTATTTGATTCGACAAATGCTATATACTGTCCACTCGATGCTACAGAAAGAGCAGTTGGTTGAGATCGTGACCAATACAATGAGTTCTGTTCACCTGTATCAAGACTGAATGACTGTATTGTGGATCCTTGTTCTTCACTATTCTCTATCCACACTATTTGATTTTGAGCAGCATTCCACGCTAGTGCGATGGCATTGGGTGCATCAATATCCGCAATGGACGTTCCGCTGGCGTCAGTAATAGTAATCAGATCTTGATCTCGTAGTACATACCCTTGTGCCATTTCAAGAGGTTTCCATGCATCGGTGGTCTGGTTTGTGTTATCACCATTATCAATAGAGTTGGTTTGACAACCAACGATGACAAGAAACGCAACAACAATACTAGCAATGCGTATCATTTTACAGCCCTGTTTCAACCCAGCCAAATTGTCCTTGCATGGTTTCTATGCGTTCAACAGCTTCGGTGAATTTTCCTTCTTGTGCTTCGTTGAGCGCAAGTACAATTTGGAGATGCATATTTTTTAGTTCCGCAGGAACACGTAGCTCGAGAACACTTGAGACGAGTTCACCAGCCTTTCCGGCATCGTCAAATGCAAAATCTCCTATGAGCGCATTGAGCGAAGAGCGATATTCTTCTCCAAGTGCAACAGTGTCAACCGCATCCATGACCTCTTCTGTACCATCAATAGGAATCATATCTGGATTCCCTGGAATGACAACATCAATATCTTCAATAGGATATTCAGGTTCCTCAGATGGAGCAAACCATTTTAACCACATAAATAGCACGACGACAGCTGCTAATCCGAGCATCGAGAGCACGGTGTTTATTCGCGTGATGGAATGAAGGTGTTTGTGTATTTTTTTTTGTGTATCAGCCATGTGGATTACATGTTAGTTTTTTTATTCATAGTATCGGCCAATCCTGAAATGGCTCGAAGCGCTTCAATAGGTACCGCAAATACAACAGTATTGGATTGATCTGATGAAAGATCATTAATTGAG
Source organism: uncultured Gammaproteobacteria bacterium (assembly GCA_964569285.1). Classification (GTDB taxonomy): domain Bacteria; phylum Patescibacteriota; class Patescibacteriia; order UBA9570; family XYC2-FULL-38-9; genus CAZMTW01. Next base: position 3,940 of record CAZMTW010000038.1, on the reverse strand, counting down.
TTCAGTGTTCGAAGATGCAACGCTCCAGGTGATAATGACATCATTTGTGCTGCCTCTGCGAGATTCTTTGCAGCCAGCACCTCACCTTCGGAATTAATGATATTGGCTCGTTTTTCTCTCTCCGCTTCCGCTTGCTTTGCCATGGTGCGCTTCAAATTTTCTGGCAATACAATGTCTTTCAACTCAACACTTACAACATCGATTCCCCAAGGATCTGTTGCTTCATCTACAATTTTCAAAATACGCTCAGATAGTTCATCTCGTTGTGCAAGTACTTGATCAAGTTCCGCTTCACCAACAACATTTCTCATGCTTGTTTGGGCGAGTTGTGAAATTGCGTGGTAAAAATTTTCCACCTCCAGAACAGCTTTATCAGCCATTTCAATTTTATAATAGATGACCGCGTTTATTCGTACGGACACGTTATCTTTTGTAATCGCTTCCTGATCTGGCACATCGACTGTTCGAACACGAATATCAACTTTAATCATTCGCTGAATGACCGGCAACACAATGCGCCATCCTGGTTCCTTAATTCCAGTATATTTACCCAGTAACAGCATGACACCACGTTCGTACTGGTTGACCTGTCGAATACTGATGAGTAGTATGACGACGATTACAGAAAGTAGTATGAAAAGTCCTTCCATATGCGTATTATGTATTAATTATTCTTCATCGATTATACTAGATTCTGCGTACTTCCGCAACGCTATACCCCTGCACCTCTATTTCCTTTTTATTATTGACCGTGGCCAAGACTTCAAGTCTTGACGAGTGGTTTCTAAAGTTTGTGACGCAGCATGTATAAATGTTTCGCGAAGGAAATGAGTAAATTCGGTAGGCGAAAATTCAGTATTTTCTCCAGAAGAGAGATACCACTTTGGTACCTCCTGTAATATTCCCTCAAACCCTCTTGCCCATTCTTTCTCCACTCCAAAAACAATGGCATACGCAAGGTAGGAGTTAAATACCTCTGGCGTTCGAGGGCGTATCTGATACTTTTCTGGATGTTCCAGGTATTTTCGAAATCCGCGTGCAAGACGTGCCGCAGCAGCTCCTTTCATTGTTCGCTGTGGCATGAGTGGTGCAAATATCATAAATAGCCCAGCAACGAAATACAACGGGACACCAAGTGTGACCGCGTGGTACATAATACCTCCAATAATCGTTACACCCGTCGCTATGAGAGAAGCGACAGAAGCGATCATAAAAAACTGTGATCGTTCTTTTGTTGGATCTTCACGAAAGTATCCTCGTTCTACCATGCTATCCATTATTGCTTGTCGCACGTCCGAAATATGTGAAGCAAACGAATTTTTTAACTCAGATAGTTTAACCGATGCTTTTCTCCTATCACCCGGGTTTGGATCTTCAAATAATGATTGTAAAAAATGAATTTCTATTGGCAGTAGTCGTTTATCGGTTTCAAAATTCGTACACTTTACGAACGTATACTCTTTTCTTCGAAAAATACTATCACGTAATTCCTCAATAATTTGGATGTATCCTCGCTGGGCTAGATTTACGAGAATCGCGCTAAAGAATTGTATACGTACTTTCTCATCTACTAACGTACCAAGAGAAGCTGGACCAAGATTATGTGGCGGATCAAATACAACCTGTACATCAGAATCAACTCGAGGATCTTTTCCGTATTTCCAATACCATATAAAAAGAAAAATAAAAACAACGAACGGTAACGCATAATACGGATACCGCAGTATTGCCCACACATGGCTCATGGATGTCTGCGGTGTTAAAGTAACCGCCCCTGCAGGCCATTCAATACGGATTGGCGTTCTATCTATAGATGATAGATGCGTTGCATGTATAAGGATGACACCATCATGATATTCTCGTGTACTCGCCCATGGAGCTTGAATGGTGACTTCATCGCTGGAATATTCATGCGGTAGAAGAAATATGACCCTAAAATCATTAATAGTGGCATGTGAATACTCTGAGATCAGCGCTGCACTCCAACGATCAAACTCACTATCTTCATCGTTTGTGGTAATGCTATTGTGGTTGTCATATTCAATATACAACTCCGTATTTTGAGTTTCTTGGGATGGATGAACTTGAATAATGTGTTGATCAATTGACTCGTTAACCTGCATATCTTCCATTGGCCATTCTCTGCCTTCTTCGTCGCGAACGAGCAATGACTCAATAGAGGCATGACCACTGTGCTCCACGTATTGGCGAGGTATTATAATTTGTACTGGCTCGATAAATGGTTTGTGAAATATAATAGTGTGCTTGGTCTGTATTACTCCATCTTGTTGAACCTCCATCTGAACAGTCCATTGATCAATATCTGGCATATGCGATGCCAATGCAGGAGAACTCCCCACAGACAGCATCAAAAATACAAAGAGACAATACCCACCAGCACGTAACAGCATACGTGCTGCGTTATGTATTGAGCTTGTTGATGAGAACCAATTTTTTAGCATTAAGTACCTCATACAAAAACTTATCAGTTACATCCATGCGATATGCGTATTCCTCATTGCTCATCAATGTGAAACGAATCTGTCTTCCAAAACTTTTTTGAAAACGATCTAATAACTTGTCTAGCTTTACTCTGCTTACCTTACCTACGAGCAGCATGTCCACCTGTGTGTCATTTTCGTTCACAAAATACCCCATGAGGGCCAAATACGAAATACTACCCAGCGTTGCAATGGACTTAATAAACTCTTTTTCCATTGTCAGACGTGATTTGAGAATCAACGCACGCAACTCATTATGCAGTGTAAAACTTTCATCGATTCGATAATACTTTTTCTTATCCCGCGTCTCACTTTGTAAAATACCGATTGTTTCTAGGTTAGCAAGCTCACGTCGCACTGAGTTGATTTGCTCATCTATCTCTCGTGAAATCTCTCGAACAAAAAAAGGTTGGTCAGGATGTGTAAAAAAGAGCCGAAAAAGCTTAACGCGTGTTCTTGAACCAAATATCTTCTCTAGCATGCTTTCATTATTACTTCATATCTATAGCGTACCCATCATAATCCAAATACCGTAGTTGTGCAAATTTTGTATTCAGGGTGTGCACAAGTGTGATCATCCGCTTGCATTATCATTCAAAATATTGTATGAATAAACCATGTCAGAGAATGATACAAGCATTACTCCTCTCTTTATCCAAAAAGAGGATGGTCGCTCTACAGTGCGAATTTATACCGCTTCTCCTACCCCATTAGAGGAAAAAAACCTCGGCGGGTTGTTTGCGGTAATGGAAATCGATTCACAGGACTCTGTGAACAATGATATCTTGCAAGTTATTATTGATGTGATTGGCAGTCATTATTATCGATCAGAAACATTCCAAGTTGAGGCTGCATTTGAAGCTGCGCTACAAAAAACAAATCAACGCCTACAAGAAATGATCGCTGAAATTGGCGAAGAGTGGCTAAGTAGTTTGAATATCATTATTGGCGTGCAGAAAGGGAGTGAGATGATCTTTGCAAATATTGGACGGGTAATCTCACTAATGGTTCACAAAGGCTCTGTTGTTGATATACTTGATACGACCAAAGCAAAATCTCAAACCATTAATCCTGTAAAAATATTTGGTAATATTGTTACTGGGGAACTACCAGAACATAGTGTTGTTCTATTTGCAACGGAAACAATACTGGATTATCTATCAAAAGAAAAAATCAAACGCATCTTAATGGATAGTAAGCCAGAAGATGCAGCTGAAGACTTTTACCAGCTACTTGAGGAAGACACAACGAATACAAATTTTGCTGGTGTGATTGTTCAACAAGGAGCAATGGAACTACAAGTAACAAGCAGTACCGAATCCTCCACTTCCATCCCAGTTGTTAATGCACCATTAACCAATAGCGGTTCGTTGAGCAGTGATTCGATGGATCAGTTGCTGGGGCGCCAAAATACAACTGAGGAATTACTTTCGCCTTCG
>CAZMTW010000037.1:0-9668 GCA_964569285.1 uncultured Gammaproteobacteria bacterium | reverse complement strand
CACCAAGGATCATTACCGCAACTGCCACGAAATACTCGCACCGTTACGCAACCGGCTAATCCACAACCAGAACCAGCCGCAGCAGACAGTAGCGCGTTTGGATCTTTTGAACCCAATACTGCTCCCGTCGCAAATGCAGCCACAACAAAAGTAGTGACTCCAATCGATATTCAGGCTACTGCAGCTCAACCCGCAATTTCGCTCTCACAATCAGAACACGAGGAATTATTTGGGAGAGAAAAGTTATCTGGACAACAAAAAATTATTATTGCAGTTATTGTTGTTGTTGCACTTGGCCTTATTACTGGAGGAGGGTATTGGCTATTTAATGCGGTTGTAACTAATGGAACAGCCACTCCTGCCGTTACCGTAACAGTATCCGACACTGACGGTGATGGGTTATCCAATGCTCAAGAACAAGAACTTGGAACAGATCCAGAAAATGCCGACACTGACGGTGATGGGTATACCGATGGAGATGAAGTAACAAATGGATTTAGTCCTCTTCAGTAACAGCGCTTTACATCTAAAACAGATGCGCTAGTGTACTATCATTATGATTGAACCGAAAAAGAAAATTGTTGTAGGAATGAGTGGTGGTGTAGATTCATCTGTGGCAGCGTATCTGTTACAACAACAAGGATGGGATGTACATGGAGTCTTTATGAAGAACTGGGAAGATACGAATACCAACCCAACGTATCGATCACAAGACATAAATGGATGTAGTTGGGAACAGGACTTTGCAGACGTGAGAGCGGTTTGTACTTTGCTTGATATTCCATACTCCACATTCAATTTTGTTGAAGAATACAAAGAAAAAGTATTTGGTATTTTTTTAGATGAGCTCAACGCTGGCAGGACGCCAAACCCTGATATTATTTGTAATCAGGAAATAAAATTCTACTCATTTTTGAAAAAGGCAATGAGCCTACCAGACGTAACTGCCATCGCCACGGGTCATTATGCAAAAATTGAACATCAACAATTAATGCGCCCTGCCGATACATCCAAGGACCAGACATATTTCCTGTATCGTATGCAAAAAAATGATTTACCGCTTGTGCTATTCCCTTTGCAGAATATGCAAAAAAAAGAGGTGAGGGAGATAGCAAAGCAATTGCAATTACCAAATGCAGATAAAAAAGATTCAACAGGTATCTGTTTTATTGGAGATATTGATTACAATCAATTTATTGCCGAGCACATTCCTGAAAATCCTGGGAAGATATGTACAAAAGATGGCAGTATCATTGGTGAGCACCGTGGATTACATTTCTTCACACTTGGACAGCGAAAAGGTGTAGATATTGGAGGTACTGGTCCGTACTACGTGGTACGAAAAGAATATGAAACCAATCGACTTATTGTAACAAACGACAAAGATGATTCGGATTTATTCCAACAATCCTGCGAAATATCTGCACTGCATTGGATTGAAGATGTGCAACTCCCTCTAAACTGCCAGGTTCAGGTCCGCTATCGCCAACATCCACAAAATGCAAAAATCAGGTATACTAGTGACAATACAATCAACATACTGTTTGACGTGCCTCAACGCTCCGTAACACCAGGTCAGTCTGCAGTTCTTTATGACAATGATGTTGTATTGGGCGGAGGAGTTATAGTTTCGGCAACATAAACATATGAACATACATATTGAGAGGATAGCTTCTGGAGTAACATTACTTACTGCCCTAATCTTCGTCATTTTTAGCATATATCTCTTTGGGCACTTAGATGAAAATTTCAGACCAGTTATTGCACTTATTTGTGCTATAGTACTTATTACCACGGACGTGCTGTATCGTCGTCTTCACACCGAAAAATGGATGAGCAAAAAAAACTTTGCAGTCATCGAACTACTTGGATCAATTCAGATGTCACTTAATGGCATTGGGTCGCTTGGTTTATATACAGAAACAAAATATTTTGACATGCTTCTTCACATCACTGGTCCAGTTATTGTTGGAATTGTCCTGACATTGATATTTGGATCCATCATGAAGAATGAAAAGCGTTTTTACAAATCCCGTTTACAACTCTATTCACTGACAACAACCGGTATCCTTGTCTTCGTATGGGAAGGATGGGAATGGATAGGGGATGCATTATTTGGAACTTCAATGCTTGGACAACATGGTGAACCCTATGATACTCTATACGATATTTTGGGTGGGATTGGTTCATTATCAGTGCTTGCACTCATTAACATACTATTGATTAAACGAGCATGGAAAAACTAGGTATTCATGAAATTCGAAGGCGTTTTCTAGCATTCTTTGAAGAGCAACAGCATACGGTAATTCCATCCGCTTCAGTTGTTCCTGAAAACGATCCAACATTGCTTTTTGTGAACAGCGGTATGTATCCACTGGTGCCGTACTTACTTGGAGAAACTCACCCAGAAGGCACTCGCTTAACAAACTCTCAACGTTGTATACGAACAATCGATATTGATGAGGTAGGAGATATTAGCCACCTCACCTTTTTTGAAATGCTTGGTTTCTGGAGTCTGGGCGATTATTTTAAAGAGGACACAATCAAATGGACTTGGCAATTTATGACAGATCCAGAAAAGGGAATTGGCCTTGATCCGGAACGGCTCTATGTCACCGTATTTAACTCACATGAACGATGGTTTGATGTCCCACGAGATGACGCTGCAGCAGAAATTTGGAAATCCGTTGGTGTCCCAGAGCACCGCATCTATTTCATGGACGGAGATTCGAACTGGTGGGATTTACCAGGAAAAACTGGCCCCGCAGGACCAGATACAGAGATCTTTTACGATATTAATGGTGGATTAGGTGACTTATCTCATGAGGAGTTTGTTGCAGCTGATGATACTGGAAAGGTTGTAGAAATAGGGAACGATGTATTCATGCAATACAATAAAAATGGTAAAGGTGGAGTTGAGCCATTACCAAAAAAGAATGTTGATGTTGGTTGGGGATTAGAGCGTCTTGCTGTCATGGTGCAAGGTGTTGACTATGTATACGATACAGACGCATTTATTCCAATTATTCAAAAAATAGAGCAGTTATCTGGTGTTGAATATGGAAAAACTGAAGCAGATACTGGTATCCGTATTATCGCTGATCATGTTCGAACGGTCTGTATTATCGTCGGTGATGCTCGAGGAGTAGGGCCTTCAAATGTTGATCAAGGATATATTGTTCGCCGATTAATTAGACGCGCAGTTCGTGAGGGCAAGCGGATTGGTATTCCTCATTCATTCATGGGAGATGTAGCAGCAACAGTCATTGATCATTATGCAGAAGCATTTCCCGATCTTGTAGAAAAAAAACAGCAGATTATTGATGTTTTAAGTGAAGAAGAGGCAAAATTTGAAAAGTCACTCGATAATGGCATCAAGGAGTTTGAGAAACTACTACAGAAAGATAAACAAAGCATTTCAGGAGAAGATGCATTCCAATTATTCGCAACATACGGGTTTCCTATTGAAATGACAGTGGAGCTTGCAAAGGAGCATGGTGCAAATGTCGATGAAATGAGTTTTGATGCAGAATATGAAAAGCACCAAAAAACATCCCGAGCAGGAGCACAAAAGAAATTTAAAGGAGGTCTTGCTGATCACTCTCTTGAATCACGACGACTACACACCGCTACGCATCTACTTCACAAAGCATTGAAGAACATGTTTGGGGAACAGCTACAACAAAAAGGGTCAAATATTACTCCAGACCGACTTCGCTTTGACTTTAATTACGATGAAAAACTTACTGATGGAGAAAAAGTGGAGTTAGAGAGAGTTGTAAACGAGCAGATTCAGATGAAACAACCTGTTTTCTGGGAAGAGCTTGATGTAAAAGATGCAAAAGCCGCAGGAGCTATAGGATATTTCGACGATGAATATGCCCGACTTGGCAATAAAGTAAAAGTTTACAATATAGGGAAAGGAGATACACAATTTGCTGTGGAAATCTGCGGTGGTCCTCATGTGGAAAATACGAGCGAGCTGGGTGAATTCAAAATTAACTCAGAAAAGTCTTCATCTGCTGGAATTCGCCGTATCAAGGCAACAGTTGCAGCAAATAGCCAAAAAAAGGGCTAAGTATTCAGATAATAGTACTTATCCACATTACAGACCCTTTCCTTGACACTGTATTTGGGGTGTAGTATAATCCTCTGGCAATTGAATATTGGTGCAGAAACACGAACTCGTCAAAGAAATGCATTTAATCAGTGAGTTTGTCCGCTCTTCGAGGAAAACGTCGGAGGGGGATATTTTTTTGTGCCAACATTAGCAACACATGCCTGGAAAACAACCACAAGGAGAAATCTCATCAAACAAAAAAGGCTTTATTGAGGTTCAAGGAGTAGTTGAAGAGAAACTACCCAACACCACATTTAAAGTACGGTTGGAGAATGATCATGAGATCAATGCTCATCTTTCCGGTAAAATGCGAATGTATAAAATACGCGTGCTCCCAGGAGATAAAGTTCTCATTGAGATGACACCGTACGATTTATCAAAAGGACGAATTATTACACGACTCTAGATTATGAAGGTCAGCGCCTCAGTAAAAAAAAGATGTAAAGACTGTAGGACCGTTCGGCGTAAAGGCAGAGTATTTGTCATTTGTCCAACAAATCCTAAACATAAACAACGACAAGGATAAGCTATGGCACGTATTGCAGGAATAACACTACCAAATGAAAAACGCACTGAAATTGCGTTGACATATATTTATGGTATTGGGTTAGTATCTAGCCAGAAAATCTTAAAGAAAGTTGAAGTAGATGGTAATACACGTGTAAAAGATCTTACAGATGAACAGGTCCAGAAGATTCGTGAATCTATTGAAAAAGGTGGGGCAAAGATTGAAGGTGATCTCAAACGTGATGTACTCTCAAATATCAAGCGACTCAAAGATATCGGTTCATACAGAGGTTCTAGACATGCAAAACATTTACCAGCTCGGGGACAACGCACAAAAACAAATAACAGAACTCTCCGTGGAAATGTAAGAAAAACTGCAGGTTCTGGTAAAGTAACTGCCGCAGGAAAAACATAATACCTATGACTGAAGAAGATAAGAAAAAAAACCTTCCCCTAGTAGATGAGAAGAAGGAAGAAGACAAAGCAGGATCTGATGATGACAAGGATGCTACTGTTGCTGCACCCAAGAAAAAGAAAAAGGGTAAGAAACATGTCACAAGAGGACGTGTATATGTACAGGCAACATACAATAATACAGTTGTGACATTTACTGATCAAAGTGGAAACGCACTTACTCAATCATCAGCCGGACGCGTTGGATTTAAAGGTCCAAAGAAATCAACCCCTTTTGCTGCCGGTATTATCGTAAAAGATGCTGCTGAACGAGTACGTGAATATGGATTGAAAGATGTTGAAGTCTATGTCAGTGGAATTGGAAGCGGAAGAGATGGAGCAATTCGAGCGATAAACGCACAAGGATTCAATATGTTATCCATTGAAGATACCACTCCAATGGCATATAACGGATGCAGACCAAAAAAACCTAGACGAGTGTAATAAATGATATGGGAAGACAGATAGGACCACGATGTAAAAAATGCCGAAGAATCGGCGAAAGCGTCTGCGGAAGTCAGAAGTGCGCTATTATTAAGCGTAATTTTCCTCCAGGACTGCACGGTGCCAATCAATTTAGACGATTGTCAGAGTTTGGATTGCAATTGCGCGAAAAGCAAAAAGTGAAATTGATTTACGGAGTACAGGAGAAGCAATTTCGAAATTATTACGACAAAGCAAGCAGTAAACACGGTAATACAGGTGAGGAGCTTATGTTGCAGTTAGAAACTCGACTCGACAATGCTGTGTTTCGAGCTGGATTCGCAGAAACCAGACGACAAGCTCGACAATTAGTAACACATGGCCATTTTATGGTCGATGGACGTCGCTGTGATATTCCTTCACGTTCATTGCGTATCGGAGAAAAGATTGAATTACGAGAAAAGAGCAAGAAAGGGAAATTCTACGAAGAGCATGCGCCATATTTCAAAACTTACGAAGCTCCAAAATGGCTTGAGGTTGATAAGGCAAACATGAGCTTCGCTGTGGCTGCGCTACCAGGAAAGGAAGATATCCAACAAAATATTGCAATAAATCTAATCGTTGAGTTTTACTCACGTTAAATTAAGAGGGGTCATCATATGGAAAACATCATCATACCATCATCGATCGAGGCAACTCCTGTTGAAGGTGAAGAGAATAAAGTTACTATTACCGTCAGTCCATGCTATCCAGGCTATGGAACAACTCTCGGAAACTCACTTCGTCGAGTATTACTATCATCTCTACAAGGTGGAGCAGCAACTGCAGTCAAAATCAAGGGCGTCGACCATGAATTCTCAACAATCGACCATGTAAAAGAAGATGTTGTTGAAATCATTCTCAACTTGAAAATGCTGCGTTTTCGAATTCACACACACGAACCCGTAGAAATCGAATTAATTGCAAAGGGTGAAGGTGATGTAACTGCTGATCAGTTTTCAAAGAATAGTGATGTTGAAGTGGTGAGCACAAAAGCTCATATTGCAACTCTCACAGACAAAGATGCTGATTTTCATTTGAAACTTGTTGTTCAAAAAGGACGAGGATACGTGCCTGTTGAAGATCGTGAAGATGAGAAGCTTGATATCGGTTATATCGCGATTGACTCAGTCTTCACACCAGTACGAATGGTAAACTATCACACAGAAAATGTCCGTGTGGGAAAAATGACCAACTTTGATAAGTTGATTATGGATATTGCAACAGATGGAACAATTACTGCAGAAGAGGCATTTGCAACAGCTGCAGGAATGCTTGTTGATCAATTTCAAGCTTTGCAAATCGGATTTGGAAGTACTGTAACCATCGGAGATGTAACTGCTGAAGATGCACCTGAAGAAACCAAAGAGGAAGAAAAAGAGGAAGCTGATGAAACAAAAGAAGAAGAAGCTCCTGAAGAAGGTGAAGAATAATATTCAAAACGATGCGTCATAAGAAAAACACATTAATTCTAGGAAGAAAAGCCGCACCGCGAAGAGCTTTATTGCGTACGCTTGCTATTAGTCTTATTGAACAAGAGAAAATTCAAACCACTCCAGCAAAGGCAAGAGCGGTACGAAGACTTGTTGAACCACTTATTACAAAAGCAAAAAAGAAGGACGTACACAGTATTCGTCAAATTGAGAAGAAACTTGCCAACAAAACAGCGACAATGAAAGTAGTAAATACACTCGGTCCTCGCTTTGAAAAACGTCCAGGAGGATACACCAGTATAGTTCATGTGGCTCCACGTCAAGGAGATGGAGCAAAACAGGTTATTCTTAAATTCGTGACCTCGTAATTGTATGATTGATATCGAACGAAAAGAACACGTCATTGATGCTGAGGGCATTGCTCTAGGCAGACTTGCTTCTGAAATAGCTGTTATTCTTCAAGGAAAGAATAAACCATCATATCAGGCACATGCAGATTGTGGGGATATTGTTAAAGTACAAAACGTCGGAAAAATTAAATTAACCGGGAAGAAAGACGTGCAAAAAATGTACCACCATTATAGTGGGTACCCTAGTGGTATCAAATCTGTATCACTTCGGGATATGAAAGCCAATAAACCTGCTGAATTGCTACGTAACACAGTTCGATTGATGCTTCCAAACAACAAACTGCGTACACCCTCACTCAAGCGATTAATCATAGAGTAAGATGCCTACAATAACGAAAACAAAGCGACGAAGCTACTTATACGCAGTTGGACGACGAAAAACGTCAACAGCACGTGTACGTTTTTATCAGACAGATGCAAAGCCAGCAGGGTCAGTAACAGTAAATGGTAAACCACATACAGAGAATTTTGCATCAACAGTTTCAGCAACAGTTATGGAGCCTATCCATGTCATTGGAACTCCTTTGAAAGGTTATTTCACCGTACGTGTCAGTGGTGGAGGTCAGCAGTCACAAGCAGTAGCTGTACGTCATGGAATTTCACGTATATTAGTACAATTAGATGAAAGTTCAAGGACATTGCTGAAATCAAAAGGGTACTTGAAGCGCGACCCTCGAATGAAAGAACGCAAAAAACCAGGATTGAAGAGAGCACGCCGAGCGCCACAATGGTCTAAACGTTAAAGGCCGCACGCATGGAGGCATCCGCGCGCATTGCCAAAAACACGACGTACTTAACTGTTGCGTCAATCATCCAAAAGATTATTTCTTTTGGATATTTTGCTATTGTTGCAAAAACTCTTGGAGATGCCCAATTAGGGAAATATACGTTCGCATTAGCCTTCTCCTCAATATTTATCATCTTTATGGACTTTGGGCTTGGCCCATTATTAACCAGAGAAGGTGCAAAAGATGAATCAAAACTAGAGGGTTTCCTACAAGAGATGCTCAGTGTCAAATTTGTACTCATGGCAGCTTCGCTCGTGTTCATGATTGCATCCATTCACGTAGCAGATGCTGTGTTTGAGAGAGTAGACTCAACCGATGTTCTTCTTGTTTATATTGGAAGTGTAATCATCATTTTTGATACGCTGACCTTTTCATTGTTTTCGATTTTCCGAGCAGTTCGACGATTATTTTGGGAAGCGCTTGCTATAATTATTTATCAATCAACCATACTCGGAGTCGGCTTATTTTTCCTCTACAATAATTTTCCATTGCCGTACATACTCGGAGCGCTGTTAGCAGGATCAGTTGTACAGTTTATATACCTGTATATTATCTTCCGATTAAAAGCACATTTGCATTTTCGCTTCAAATGGAGCTGGAAAACAACACGAAGAATTCTTGCCTTATCCGCACCATTTGCCATTGCCGGAATAATTTTTCGACTCAATGGTTCTGTTGATAGCATTATGCTAAAAATAATGGCAGGGGACAGTTATGCTGGATGGTATGGTCTGTCGTTCAAATTAGTCTTTGCACTAACCGTATTTCCTGGTGCGTTTGCCACAAGCTACTTTCCCGCAGTCAGTACATATTTCAAAAATGCAAAGCACAAGTTGCACGAGGCGTTTGAATCAGGCTTCGTCTACATGTGTATTCTTAGCTTTCCAATTGTTGCCGGTGTTGCCATTCTGGGAGACGACATTATTCTCACGGTGTGGGACGAAGCATGGACCGCCTCAATTCAAGCCCTGTGGATCCTTATTATTGCTGTACCATTTATATTTGCAAATTATCCTGTTGGAAATTTCCTCAACGCTGTCGACAAGCAAAAACTCAACACAGTAAATATGTTTATTGCGTTGGCAGTGAACATTGTGCTTAACAGCATATTAATTCCACACTACACATTTATAGGAGCTGCAATAGCTGTTGTAGCCTCAAGTATTGTATTGGTACTACTTGGTATACCATGGGTCTACCGGATTGCACCTTTTCAGATTGGATATTTGACAAAAAAAATTAGCATCATAGCGTTTGCTGCATCCATAATGGCATTTGTGCTATTCTTTATTCAACATACCTACCCTCTTCTTATAAGTATTCTAATCGGAATACTCATATACGGAGCTGCGCTATATCTCTTGAACGGTATTACCAATAATGACCTCAGCTCACTTAAAAAAGCTATTCTCCGAAAAGGTTCATCATGAAAAAAACACTTCTTATCACACTTGAATATCCCCCAATGGTCGGCGGTGTTGCGCACTACTATCAA
>CAZMTW010000036.1:0-9784 GCA_964569285.1 uncultured Gammaproteobacteria bacterium | reverse complement strand
TCTAATAAATCCGCTCGTTGTCCCACTTGAATATCCAACCGCTGACCTTGGTCCATTGTACAAACGAATGCTAATCCAAGATGGATACGCTTATCTTGGAGAAAACAGTCTTGGATCAGGAGATGTACGTATTTTTAATGTCCAAGATCCAACCGCAATCGATCCGGCAGACGGCGATGGATTGACATTACACCCCGAACTCGCAAGCACAGGAGGACTTGCTGGAGGTTTTGCAGTAAATGATGGTTGGCTCTATATTGCAGATGGCGCAACGGACGGTATACGAAGTGTAAAATTGAGCTATCCAAGAATACAACAAGTGAAAAGCATAGAAGTAGATACCGTCGCATCAACAAACAACATCACCGCAGTAAATTATACATTTACTACTGAGCCAAATAACGGAACTGTTCAATATTATCTCTCAAATAATAATGGCCTTAACTGGCAACAAGTAGCGAGCTCTTCTGCCAGCTCTGTTACCGGCACATACACATTTACAACAACCGGATCTCAACTACGCTGGGAAGCAAACGTCTATTCTGACGCTACTATTAACGGCGATCTTGGATCATATGGAACAACACCGGTTATTACAGACGTTGTCCTAGAATACACGTATAATGCTATACCAGCAGACACGACACCACCAACATCGACTGCAAATCCATCAAGCGGAACATTTGCAGGATCATTCTCCGCAACTCTCATCGCGAGTGATGATAACCCAGGTTCAACCATCTACTACACTACTGACGGTTCAACGCCGACAACAGCATCTTCATCGTGCTCAAGTGGTTGTTTTGTATTAATTTCAAGCACCAGTACACTCAAATTCTTCGCAGTTGATGCTGCTGGAAACATAGAAACATCAATTAACTCTTCAAACTACACCGTCACCTCCTCAGTTCCAGACACAACCGCTCCAGTCTCTGCTGCTACCATTCTTGGAAGTGAAGGACCATTTAACGGAGCAATCAATGTAACAATTATTACTGTTGATGACAGCGATACAAATCCAACGATCTACTATACGACCGATGGCTCGGATGCTTCTACATCTCCAACAGAATACAGCGGACCAATAAATGTAACAGCAGACACCATTCTAACGTGGTTTGCAGTTGATGCCAGCGGCAATCAAGAAAGCCCTCAACATCAAGAAGTGTACGAGATAAATGAGGAAGTTCCAGACACTACCGCTCCTGATTCTGTCGCAAATCCAATTGGTGCTACATTTAGCTCGTCGATATCAGTCGTCCTATCAAAATCAGATGACAGCGATCCAAATCCAACGATCTACTATACGACCAATGGGACAACTCCAACAACAACATCGTTTATCTATACTGATCCTATTACATTAAACATCGATACAGTAATAAAATTCTTTGCACGTGATGCATCTGGAAATACAGAAACTATCAATACAGAAACATATGTTATAGGTGGAGAAGATACAGCGTTGACAGTTACCCCAACAGTTGGCGCACCTGAGCTCGACCCAGAATTTGTAACAGACACTACTACGCCAGTTGTTTGGGCTCGACCAGAAGATGGTACATATGAGGCAGCTCAAACTATTCACCTCTTCGCTACTGACAATCTTGATCCAAATCCAACAATCTACTATACACTGAATGGCGTCACTCCTTCTGCTGCAGCATTTGTGTATACTGGACCATTCCCTATTACCACAACGACAACTATTAAATTCATTGCAATTGATGCCGCTGGGAATATATCGAGTGTTGCACAAGAAACGTACACTATTACCGGTAGCGTCACCGACAATACGGCACCAACCGTAAGTGCAACCGCATGTGACAATGGTTTCTTTGATATTGCGGAAGACATTGTGGTCTCAGCAGAAGATGACTACGACGAAAATCCAACTATCTTTTATACAGTCGACAGTACGACACCAAGTGCATTTGGATTCACCTACACCACTCCAATTACAATGGCGAATACTGCAACAATCAAATTCTTTGCTCGCGACGCATCCGGAAACACAAGCAGCGTCAGTTCAACTGAATGCACGATCTATAGTTCTGCAATGGCGATACGAGCAAAAAATAAAAAAAAGGGGAAAGGAACAGTTCGAATAACAAAGAAAGGAAAAAATAAAGTGCTCACCAAATGGCAAGCATTTAAAAAAGGTGGAGTTAAAGCGGACATTGTAAAGGTACGCGGAGTAAAACGTGTCGCTGCCATTCAATACAAAAAAAGTAATGTGCTCAAAATCTTTGACCTCAATGGAAATCTACTCGGCAAAAAGAAATTTCGTAAGAAAAAAGCGCTTCATAAACTGGAAGCCGCAAATTTCTACAGAGGAGCAAAAAACGGAGAAATCATGGTTGCTCAACTCAATAAAAAGAAAGGAGAGCTCGTTACACGTGCATTCAATGTCACCAAAACAAACAAACCAAAAATTCGTGTAAAAACAACTGTAAACGAAGGTCTGGATACATTAATCACAAAAGGATATCGCCTACAATTCAAAAAGAAAGGTAAACTCCTTCTGGTTAAAACAAAAAAAGGTAAGAAAGCGCAACTGAAGTTAAAGATGACTAAAAAAGGATCAAAGTATAGACTACGAGTAATATAATTCGCAGGAAAAAACGGGTAGAATTATCTGCTCGTTTTTTTATTGAAAAAAAACAGCTATTTTGGTATAGTCAATACAATATTAAGTAAAAAAAATCATGAAAAATATACTTCAAACGCTCAGTATTGCTATAAGTGTCATTGGATTCCTTTTCTTATCAATTCCCAGTGCGTTTGCAGTCATTGAGCCAATAACCTTTACTGAAGATTTTAGTGCTTCTACATACTTTGATAGTGCTGCAAGTGGCGATTTTGGATTATGGACAACCGACGGAGCACAACTCATATACGATACAAACCATGCAGTTCCATCTCCATTCATGCATGACCACAATGGTTCATACATAAAAATATCTGAAACTGTAGGTGATTACATATACTCCGCTGGCTACGGAAGCTCCGCATCAACGTATCTGTATGTATATGATATCGCAGCAGAAACATACACATCATTTAACGTATCAGCCGAAGTTGATGCAACCATACAAGACATGTATGCAGACACCGCAAATAATTTATTATTTGTTGTGTGGAGTAATAATGCCGTAGGAGGTATAACCATTGTCGATATTTCTGTACCATCAACGCCAGTGTTACAAGGAAGTATCACGGGGTATCCATACGCACAACATATTGTTGTCGATGAAACCTTCTTAAATCTCTACGTCGTGTCAAATGGACCAGTTCCCGTACTAACGTCATTTGGTGTGGATGAAGGAGCCCCTTTTGTCTTTGACGAAATTGCACTCACAACGAATGTAACCTACAACAACATAATAAAACATCCAACTGGAGATATGGTATTTATTGGAGGTTCAAATATAAATGCTCCAATGACCGCAATCGATATTTCGAATGTAGCTGGTCTGGCTGCAGGTACGTTCTCGGGCGATGCTTTTGGCATGAACGTGATAAATGACACAAAGATGGTTGGCAACTACATGTTTGCAGTTGGAGATAATAGCACAGGAGATCCTGTTGCAAAGTTACTTCGCATCTATGCTGGATTACAAGTACTCGACATTTCAACATATGCATTTACTGATACATCCGATATGCCCAGGGTGATCGCAGAAGGAGAAACATCCGGAGGTAATACGATTTTTTATGTGAACACGGATGCAGCTTCTATAGTACGCATGGATGTTTTTAAAGTCACTACAACTCTACCAGAATTTTCAGGCGCACCAATTTCACTTGAAGGTTCTACAGCAGTCGATGCAACTTCGGCAACAATACCGTCATATGCAAATCTGGCCGGGGTTGGAGAACGCCTTTTCCTTCCCAACTTTAGTCAGGGTCTTGTTGAAATAAATGTAGAAGATCAAAATAATCCAGGCACACCAGTATATGATCTCGCACTTGGAGGAAGCGGTGCAGATGTAATCGTGGTGGGAGAAAATGCATACATAACAAATAGCACTTCTCAAACAATCCAACGTATTGCTATTTCAGATCCCACGGCAATGTCAGTAGCAGCATCGGTAAGCACAGCAGCGTGTGGAGCACCAACAAGACTTGCATATGAAGAAACAGATAGTATATTATCTGCTGCATGTGGTAATTATTACACATACGATGAACTAGACGATGGATTAGATATTCCTGATGTTATTAACACCGGCGAAGCAATTAATGGCATTGCCTTAGTCACGGGATACGCTTATCTTGCACGCAACACGGGCTTGGCTGTATACAATCTCACAACATCAGCACAAGAAGGAAGCACTATTGGAAGCATTGGCACTCCAACAGGACTCACAACGCAAGGAAACTACCTCTACATTGCATCAAATACCGGTATCCATGTCTTCGATATCACAACAACAAGCGCTCCATCTTTCGTTCGCACATATAACACCTCGGGTACAGAGGTTGATGTTGACGCTTACGGAGAATACCTCTATATCGTCGGTAACAATCTTGAAGCTATTCTCATTTCTGAACTCACCAATGCAAGTAATGCAAACTATGCCGAGCCAATAGTCAATCAATTAAATACACAAACGGCATCACGATTAGAAGTACGTAATGGATATGCTCACATAGGCGATAATGGTGGTGCGTCTGACGCGTACCAACTTGTTAACGTCCGAGATGCAGCAAACATGACCGCCATCACACTCAACACTGGACTAACCGCCAGTGTACTTGGTGGTGGATTTGGATTTAAAGATGGATGGGTATTTGTTGCTGATGGTGCAAATCTACGAGCATCACATATGGTATATCCGATATCAAAATCAGTTATCAGCACAGCTATCGATACAGTCAGTACCGAAATTCTCAGTATAAACTATACATTCAACCAAACTATAAATAATGGCAATGTGAGATACTATGCATCAAATAACAACGGTGCAAACTGGTACTATCTCGGAATAGCCACAACAGATAGCGCTGTAACTGGTTCAACAACGTTTCCAACGGTCGGATCTAAACTAATGTGGAAAGCCATCATATATGCCGACACCATCGACTATCACACTTCGCCTGTTATCACCGGAGTCTCATTAGAATATGTGTACAATGAAACACTCGTCGAAGATGTAACTGGACCAACAGTGACCGCGTTTGCCGAAGGCGATGAACGATATGATGGTCCGCAAACAGTTGAGCTGACTGCAAGTGAACCAGGTTCTACAATCTATTACACATTAGACAGTTCAACACCAAACACAAGTTCTACCGTGTATGATCCTCAAAATCCTCTGCAAATTGCAAACGACACCACGGTATCTGCAATAGCAGTCGACACATCACTCAATGCTGGCACAATTCTGAGCGTAGGGTATCTTATTGATCTCACACCAGACACAACAGCGCCATCATCAATGGTTGATCCTGGTAGTTTTCTTGGTAGTAATGGACCGTTTAGCGCACCGTTCAGCGTCGAATTAGTATGTGAAGATACTATCGATTACAATCCATCAATTCGATACACCACCGACGGAAGCTCACCAACCACAAGCTCATCTCTGTACATCACTCCAATAACAATTTCAGAGGACACCACACTCACATTTAACTGTACTGATGCCTCAAATAATACCGAAGCGATAAACAATCAAGAAACATATGAGTTTACAACACTCGTTGAAGACGTCACAGCACCAACATCTGTCATCCAGCCACCAGCAGGCACCTATCCATCAGGAACGAGCATTAGTATAGAAGTCAGTGATGATTATGACGCTACTCCAATTACCTACTACACTCTCGACGGCACCACACCAAGTAGTGTGAATGGATTCGTGTATACAGTACCGTTCTCCATATTTATAGACACAACAGTCAAATTCTTCTCAATAGATGCTTCAGGAAACGCAGAGACAGTGCGTACAAAAACGTATGTTATTGGCGGGGAGGATGAAGATCTGTCTGTGATACCAACTGTAGAAGAACCTGAATTAGATCCTGCATATATTCCTGATGCAGATGATCCTACGCTCACCATAACTCCTGCTGGCGGAACATACGCAACTCCTCAAACCGTTCAATTAACGTGTGAAGACACACTTGATCCAAACCCAACTATTTATTACACCAGAGGACTTGCAATAAGCTCACTAGTATATGAAGAGCCAATTCTTGTAGAGAGCAATATCACCATACGTGCGTATTGTAAAGATGCCTCTGACAACAGATCAGCAACAGTTACGGAAAGCTATATCATCACACATTCAGTCATCGACACCGTCGCACCAACCACAATAAGTAGTTGCCCATCAGATGGATATTTTGGCACCCTAAATGTTGAATTAACAGTAGAAGACGATAATGATGCAAACCCTGCAATCTATTACAGCACAGATGGTACTGACCCAATTCGATTGGCCGCATTCACGTACAAACGACCTATTGTATTGTCAGCAACAACCACTCTAAAATTCTTTGCATACGATGCGTCTCGCAACAAAGAAGAAATCAGTTCCAATATTTGTACTGTATACGATGAAAACAAGCTCAATCTAACCGCAAAAAATAAAAAGAAAGGTGTTGGCAATGTGCGTATTGTAACCGCAAAAAATAAAAAAGTCCTCAAAACATTTAAAGCATTCAATAAAGGCGGAGTCAAAGCAGAAATTGTAAAGGTTCGCGGTGTGAAACGCGTTGCAGCTATCCAATACAAAAAAAGTAATTTACTGAAAATTTTTGATCTCAATGGAAACCTACTCGGTAAAAAGAAATTCCGAAAGAAAAAATCTGCACACCAAATCAAAGCGGGAAACCTCTACAAAGGAAAGGCGAATGGAGAAATCATTATTACCAAACTCAAAAAGAAAAAAGGCGAGTTGTTCACACGCGAATTCGCTGTAACCAAAAAAAATAAACCAAAACAGAAAACCTCTCTAACAGTGTCCACAGGACTTGATAAACTCATTGCAAAAGGATACAAACTACAAATCAAAAAGAAAAAACTTTTGGTGAAGACAAAGAAAGGTAAAAAAGCCATTGTGACAATGAAACTACTCAAAAAAGGTAGAAAGTTTAAACTAAAACAACTCTAACACTATGATGAAATACATTTCTTTTGGATTCACACTTGCGCTTCTCTTCTTTGTCAGCGCACCAGCAACATATGCAAAAGATCTCTACATTGATTTCACCAACGGTAGCTCTGCGGCAGATTGTTTAACTGAAAGCTCATCGTGCAATAGCTTTAGCATTGCAGAAAGTGTGGTAGAACCTGGAGATGATATTTTTGTTGCCGGTACTTCGACCTCTGGTGTAAGTCTCAATAACAACTTCCGCGGCACCAACACTAATCAGCTCACCATTCAACAATGGACCGGTCATTCTGAACCGACGATTACTGTTTCAAGCCCAGACGTGTACGGACTCAATATCACTGGCGATTATGTCACAATAAATGATTTTAATATCAACTCTTCTGATAACGTCACCATATTGCGTACAACCGCGAACAATACCACATTTGAAAACAACACCCTCAGCGGAGGTTTGTTTACAATCAGTATGAGCGGAAACAACAATACATTAGAAGGCAACACTATTTCATCTGGTATCTTCGGAATTACCGTCACGGGAGATGAAAACGCAATCACACGAAACGCAATCACCTGTGCAATTGGAGCAACATGCAATACCGGTATTAACCTCACATCTGCAACAACAACACTCGTCGCCAACAATATCGTTTATAATTTTCTCAATGCACTGGTAGACGGATTAAATGCAACCGCACTTTCTGCTGACGAGAGTTCCAGTAATTCCGTTATTGCAAATAACACCCTGTTCAACAACAAACTCAATTTTACCCTAGGAACCGCTACCAGCTCTGTGTTGTTCAATAACGTCGTGTATCTGAACAGCGGACAATATGCATACTCATATCTTTCATCTGGAAAATTCAGATCGGCGGTGAACGCGGACTACAATGACTATTACCAGGCTGGCACTGGAAGCGCAATTGGATTTGTCGACACTGGAACAACACTCATTAGCTCACTAACGGATTGGCGCACCGCCACTAGTTTTGACACCAACTCAATTAACACCGATCCGTTGTTCAACGACACAACAACGACCGCTCCAAACCTTGATCTCACCAGTGAATCAAAAGCCATCGATGCCGGTCAAGACCTTGCATACGTCATCGAAGATATTAATGGTAAAGAACGTCCAGTAGGAGACGCTTCAGATATGGGTGCATATGAATATGGTTCAAATAACGATGCGGTGGAAGTCACCGCACCAGAAAATGTGTTTTCATCTTCCATTAAAGCAAGAAAAGCAACAATAGGATGGACCGCAGCAACCGGATTAGTCTCACATTATGAAGTACGGTACAGCTACAAAAAAACATTCAAAAAAAAGAAGTTGGCAACCGACATTGCGACAACGTCGTACACCATTAAAAAAAGAAAATCAAATAAAAAAACATGGTACCAAGTACGCACAGCGTATGTGAGTGAAGGAACCACATACTATTCTGAATGGACAGAAGCACAAGGTTTTTTAACTAAACCAACAGCAGCAAAAAGTGTTGCAAAATCAAATGCGGACCGTTTAGAAAAACAATCAAACGGAAGCTATCGCGCAACAGTCCATATAAACTACAAAAAAAAGAAAACACACCCTCGAAAAAAGCTAAAAGTTATCGTCAATCTCAAAACGAAAAAAGGAAAAAAAGTGAAGTTTCAAAAGGAAGGAAAAAAACTCAAGACAACACAACGGTTCAACATAAAGAAAAAAGGAAGCAGCCAAGAGAAAGAGTTTATCATTCCTGCACAATACGCCGGAAAACAATTAAAGTGGAGCGTAAGAATACAACGCAACAAAAATAAGAGATCAGGTTGGAAAAAATCTAAACTCTTTACTCCATCGGCAATAGTGCCTTAAGCGTACAACGGGAAGGCAGTCGTAAGCTCGGACACCATTGTCCGGGCTTTTTGTTTGTTATCGTCTGTTGGATTCTTGAGCAGCTCAATCATCATGTCGCCAATACGTTTCATTTCTGGTTCTTTCATTCCTCTAGTTGTTAGTGCTGGAGTGCCAAGTCTAATTCCAGATGGATCCATTGGTTTACGAGGGTCTAACGGAATCATATTTTTATTAAGGGTAATATTCACCTCATCCAATAACTCCTGTGCTTCTCTTCCAGTGAGACCAAGCGGTGTGACGTCCGCCAAAATTAAATGATTATCAGTACCACCAAACATAATTTTCAACCCTCCAACCCGTAACGCTTCACAAAGTACTTTGGCGTTGTTCACTATTTGCTGACTATATGCTTTAAACTCTGGGGTGTCCGCTTCTTTCAATGCAACAGCAAGCGCTGCAATCTGATGTTCATGTGGTCCACCTTGCATTCCAGGAAACACTGACTTATCAATCTTCTTTGCCAACTCTTTTTTACACAAGATCATTCCACCGCGTGGTCCTCGGAGGGACTTATGTGTTGTTGTCGTGACCACATCCATGATAGGAACCGGATTATTCAACACGCCACCAGCAACCAATCCCCCAATGTGAGCCATATCCATCATGCTGTATGCACCAACCTCCTGTGCAATGTCATGAAACTTCTGGTAATCCACTTCGCGAGAATACGCAGAAAATCCTGCTAATACAATCTTCGGCTTATGCTCCTTTGCCAAACGAAGCAATTCATCATAATCAATCTCCCCTGTTTCCGGGTCACACACAT
>CAZMTW010000035.1:0-9796 GCA_964569285.1 uncultured Gammaproteobacteria bacterium | reverse complement strand
TTTCGTGACCTTATCCGTTCGTGGTCTGAAGAGCAGTTGGTACGAGCAGCAACAAAGAGCAAGCGAGAGTTTGCTCGCGGCAAAGGCAGACGCCTACAGTCCTTGAAGGACTTGGGTAGAAATGATTGAAATAGAATACTCTCCACAATTTGCAAAGATGTATAAACGTCTTCCTGCTCGCGCCCAAAAGGCAGCTGAGAAGAAAGAGATTTGCTTTAGAAAGAATCCACACGATCCACGGTTGCGCACACACAAACTTCATGGACGAATGGAAGGGTTGTGGTCTTTTTCAATAGATTATCAACACAGAATTATTTTCTCTTTTGAAACAAAAAACCACGTTCGGTTTCACGCAGTGGGGACGCATGGTATGTATCTGTAGACTGCTATTCTTCCTCTTCGGAATCGAGGCTATCAAGAGCTTTAAAAATACCTTGCGCCTTAATACCTCCCTGATCATATTCAAAATGAATCTTTGGAGTAAATTTCATTGAAATACGTTTGCCCAAGTCGCGTTGTACCTGAGAACGAGCTGCTACCAGTTCATTCATGGTTGATGCACGTTTTCCGTCTGGCAGTATCGTTACAAAAACCGCAGCATGTTTGAGGTCACGAGATGTTTCTACACGAGTAATAGTCACAAAAGAACCAGGAGAAAGATCAACATCTCGTTGGACTAACTCCGCTAATGTAATTCGGAGGAGTTCATTCACTTGTCGCATTCGCTCAGCTGCCATCCTGAAAGTTATTCACTCAATGTTCGTACGCGCTCTTCGGTTTGGTACGACTCAATAATATCATCGACCTCGATAGTGGTTTCGGTATCAATACGCATACCACATTCAGAACCCTTTCCAACAGAGCTAACTTTCTTTTTGTCTTTTTGTAATCCACTCATTGTTCCTTCACCAATCATTCGGCCATCGCGGACAATCTTTACAGGGGTGTTTGAGCGCATCTCACCGTCTTCTACACGACCGCCAACAATTTGGAATGTTTGTTCTGCTTTAAATGATGCTAAAATCTTCAACGATCCAACCTTCACAAAATTCACTTCAGTTGAAAGTAATTTCTCAAGTCCATCTTTTGCGTAGTCGATCAATTCATAAATTACTTGGAACATACCCATGTCCACGTTCTCGTCTTTTGCAAATTTCTCTGCACCCACTGTTGATCCAACATGAAATCCAAGAACAATAGCACCAGATGACGCTGCTAATGAAATATCATTTTCCGTTACGCTTCCAAGACCTTTTTGAATAATATCAATACCCACCTCATCATGCTTCACCCCTTGGAGTGACTGGACAATAGCTTCAAGTGAGCCGAGCTTGTCTGCTCTGAGAATGACATGCAGCTTTTTCTTACTCTCTTCATCCTCAACTGCTTTGCTTTGCATAATAGCAAATGAGCTGTATTCTTTCATGTTTTGCTTCAACACTTTCTTGTCCTTTACCACTTTCATAATATCGCCAACAATGGGAGCACCTTTTAGTCCAAGAACTTGAACAGGCACTGATGGGCCAGCTTCTTTTATTTCTGCACCAGTCCAGTCTTTAAGGGAACGTACACGACCAGACACATTTCCAATTTGAATAATTTCACCAATGTGCAATGTACCGTTTTGTACAAGCACAGTTGCAACAGGGCCCATATGTTTATCCATATGAGATTCAACAATAGAACCAACCATGTCTCCATCTGGGTTTGCAACAATGTTTTCTTTATCGACCTCAGCAACGAGCAACAACATGTCGAGAAGATCTTCAATACCTGTCCCCTGCTTTGCGCTGATCGGCGCGGTAATCACCTTCCCTCCATAATCTTCTGGAATCAAATTAAATTCTGACAATTCTTTTTTAACACGATCAACATCTGCTTCCGGTTTATCGATTTTATTGATCGCTACCACAAACGGAATCTTTGCCTCTTCAATAATATGGATAGCTTCTTCAGTTTGCGGTTTAATACCATCATCAGCTGCAACAACAAGAACAGCAATATCTGCTACACGTGCTCCTCGGGAACGCATTGTAGTAAATGCTTCGTGCCCTGGCGTATCAATAAATGTAATAGGATTATCTTTGTGTACTACCTGATACGCACCGATGTGTTGTGTAATTCCTCCAGATTCACTTGCGGTCACATTTGCATCACGAATCGTATCAAGTAATGTTGTTTTTCCATGGTCAACATGGCCCATGATAACAATAACTGGAGCTCGATCTTTTAATGATTCTTTTGATTCTGCAGCCAGCGTATCAGCAATTTCTTGAGAACGAGACTCGGGATCATCAATATTTTCTCCATCCAAAGAAAGTTCAGGGATATAACCCATGTCTTCTGCAATGATAGCAGCGGTCTCATAATCGAGTGTTTCATTGATCGTCGCCATAATACCGTTTTGCATCAAAATAGCGATCATGTCCGCGGCCCGCTTACCCATACGATCTGCAAAATCTTTTACAGTCAACTTGTCTGGCAGTTTAAGTGCCTCACCCTCGGTGGACTTTTCTACATCTTTTTCAATCTTTTTCTCGGCTGCAAACAAACTTGTTTTGTTGTCTTCTTTCCTCTTTTTCTTTATTGCTTCAATAATTTTTACGGCAACAGCATCATCAATCTTTATTGCACGTTCACCTAAATCAAAAGTACCGATTTCTCGAAGAGTTTCGAAAAATTCAGATTTGGTCATCTTCAATTCTCGGTAGAGTTCTGTGACATTCATAGCCAAAGGAGTGTACAATTTTTGCCGCGAAATGTCAACGTATAACAAAAAACCACCCTCATATGAGAGTGGTTTTTTAGCTTCAATGCGTATGCTATTCCTTTGGTGTGAATGTTTTGGTTTTTGTCCATCCAGAACATCCAGCTGCATTGCACGAATTTAGGTTGAAGCGATACGTACCCGCTTTCAACTTTGTCACCTTTTTAGTTAACTTTGTAACGTTCTTAAAGAGCTTGAATGTTTTCCACTGCTTGTTCTTCTCAAGCGTTTCATACGCCTTCTTCCTTTTTTGTACTTTAATCTTGTAGTAGGTAGCGCCAGAAACTGCTTTAAATGTTAGAACGACAGATTTCTTCTTGCGTTTTGTGACCTTGCTTTTCTTCAACTTGGGTTTCTTTGTAATCTTTACCGTTGTTGTAGAAAGACCTTGATCACCAAGCACTCCATATGCTGAGAATTCTTTGATGACAGAAGTCACTGTACCATCTTCTTCACTGAGACTTGTTGAGGCTGGAGCTTCCCACCCGTTCTCATCATTATAATGGCCAATACCGGTGAGTGAGTCCCAGTCAAGTCCGAGGTCTGTTAATTGATCATCGTCTACTTTTTGAGTCCATGTCGCACCTGCACATGAATCAGTGACCTCTGAAATTTCTACTCCTTCACTATCTTTGAAGGTTAAGTCAAATACTTCAGTTGGATAGTTATCGTCATCTACTTTATATCCAGTACCTGTACCAATGGTTACTTTGACATTACCTTCATCTGCAAGACAACTCGCAGGAATTTGCAAAGTATAGACCGCATCCGGTCCAGTAATAGTGTTTGCTGTTGTAGACAAGATAGTTGTGGTCACTTTTTCGTAAAACTTTCCTGCATCAGACAGTACAACTGTTTCAGAACTTGATCCGCCACTTGTTGATCCAGTGGTGATTGTGGATTCTTGAGAACGATAGAATGTATCATTCGCATATCCCATACATCCAAGATGTCCTGTTGAGGTTCCACTAATGAACGGTAATTCCCCAGTACCACCTATGAGCTCTCCAAATGTATCAACCAATTCTGTTGGATCAAAGAGATAGCAGTGAACAAATTCCGGTGTAGTACCATCTTCAGTTGTTGCGGTTACTGCAACAGTCCAATCAGATTCAATTTCACGAAGAACAACATCTTTTGTGCCATCTTTCTTTAGAGTTACTACCTCCCTTTTTGCGCCAAGGCTTGGTGTAGGCATAGACGACCCTTCAGAAGGTGCGAATGATCTGTGCCCAGAAATTTCATACGTAGTACCGCCAGCGACATTAAGAGTAAGCTTGCCATCTGCATCTGTCATGCCTCCAACAGAATTCATCCAGCCGTTGTCAAATCCATCGTCTACCATTTTATCTCCTCCACCTGGCCCACCAGGCCCTTTTGGACCTTCTGCTTTTACGCTTTTCTTTTTCTTCTTATTTTTTTCCTTATCGCCTTTTTTATCTTCCGACTTTTCTTTAACAATTTGATCTGCTTGCATTGCATTAACAAATGCATACGCTGATGGTGCTCCGCTAGCATCAAGCATTGTGATATAAAGAGTTCCATCTGCTTCTTTGAATACCACTTCTACTTTTGTTGTTGAACCGGCCTTTACAACGACTTTTTGTCTTTGATTATTTTGGATGTATTTATCACCAGTGGTTGATTGGGATACACCTGAGAATTCAAAACCATCACCACCGGGCATGTCACCTCCACCGGGCATTCCGTCACCACCATCACCACCGGGCATTCCATCACCACCATCACCGCCGGGCATGTCACCTCCACCGGGCATTCCATCACCACCATCACCGCCGGGCATGTCACCTCCGCCACCTCCACCCGGGCCACCAAAACCTTCTCCATCATTTAAGAACGTACCGACTTCATAGGTATATCCACCAAGCGCGTCTAATGTTGCTTTTCCATTTTGCGCAGCGTCAAACTGAAAGTCACCCCAAAATTCATTACCTTCAGCATCTTTTACTGAATGCATGTCAACCGCTCCAGTGAGGTCAGTCAACAGATTTCCGTCTTCATCAACAAACGACACCTCAACAGTGGCATCGTATGTGAGAAGAGTAATATTCAAGTCAACATTATCATTCGTAACCGTAGTGACGCGTGAACCAGTTGCTGCTCGCCCTTGGAACCATGCATTGCATTCCAATTCCATTCCACCAATTGTATTAATGGTCGCTGAGCTCTCACCTTCCATCATGTTCGCCATGTAAAATGCAGGTGGTTCTGAACTAGGTCCGGCTGCTGGGTTAAACGGTTCAAAGCAATTCACATTTGCAAATCCACCGCTTTCAACAGTAACAGGGGCTCCATTACCGTCTACAAGATACGCAGTAATCGTTGCGTCTGTTTTTTGAACAGATACATTTACAACTGTTTCACCATCTGCCGCAATTGTTTCTGCAAGGATATCTACAAAAGCCGGTGAATATTTCTTTGCGTTTGTATCAGTACTAAACATTGGGTCTACACTCACCTGCCATCGATTTTCATCTTCTGTATCAACTGCAAAACTAAACTCTCCCAAAGCATTTGTAATTCCTGATGCATATCCTGGAGGAGCATCTGCACTAAATTTGTCAGGTGCTGCAAACGCATTTACTGGAAGGTTGGCAACAAGATTTCCATCCTGATCCTTCACCACAACGGTAACGTAGCGAGTTGCACTAGTTGGTGTTATCGTACCAACGTTTTGAGTTAGAGTTCCTAGTAAGACATTTGGCGTAGCTGTGCTCGTATTGATAGTGATAGCAACGTCAGATTTTACTAAAAGTGAGCAGCTTGCGCACTGCCAACTATTCCCTGGGTCGATTGTTAATGTGAGTTCTTCGCCGTTGGACAGATTTAAGTATGGGAACTCGACAAGGCCTGCGTTATCACTCTGATCCCAACCAAGCATAGAACCTCCCTGGTTTAGCTCAGCGCTTAAAAACTCGATAGGAGCGCCGTCTCCATCAACAAATGTTGCTTGGATAACATTAACTGCTCCGTCAGCCGAAGCGGCTGAAAACATGAAAAAGACCCCAAAAAATGCGGAGGTCAATGAGAGGAATAATTTCTTCATATGATACGTCTTAATATTGTTATATTTTTTTCTTTTCTAACTAAAAAAAGTATACCACAAACACCTCTCCATCACAACAAAATCTAGTTAGTGCGTAATTTTCGGTCTCTTCCTACAATTAATTTCATTGCGCTTGGAACAACATCTACTTCACACGGTGTCGTGAAATTCTCCACTCCATCTGCGCTTAATGTTACTGATTCTGAACCAGAGGAAATCTCTACATGCTTTACTGGGAAGATGCTTTCTTTTTCATTTTGTCGCACTTTCTTCTTTCGGAGCATACCTTCTTCAACCACGGGCGAGACCACAATGTCTATTCGACCATCTGCTGCAGGCATGAGACGCATTTCCTCTCCTATAATATCGCCACAATTCATTATACGGAGTTCAGTCGTATCTTCTGTGGTACTGATAGTATATTGACCATCGCACTTGAGTTCTAATTGCGATGGTTCTGAGGCGTAGAGCGTTCCGAGGAAGTGATGGTCTTGAATTCGTCCGAGATCCACATCTTGTACAAGCCGTTGCGATAAAACATTCGCAGCTTCCTGACCAAACGGAATACCGAGCACTTCAGCGAAACGAGACTCTTGTATAAGAGGTATGAAACCTACAGAAACATCATAAGCAGCGACAATACTAACGACTGTGGCAAATGTTGAATCATCCCCTACTGCTACAACTGTATGGGCACCCTTCTTTATTCCGTCTTCAATTAATTCCTTTGCATTTTTAAAAATGGACAGTTTTTCAACTCGTCCATTTATACCTAACTCAATTAATCGAGTTTCAATACGCGTTAATTCAACCTCATATTGTTTGTCCTGCGTAAATTTATCGTAAAAGTAAAAATACATATGCAGTAATGATCATTGAGCAGTCACGACGATTATTTCTTCTTTCCTGTTTCAGACTCCTCTTCATCCATCTCGATAGGAGTATCAGCACCTGCGCCTGTTGTGCATCGTCCTTGAATCACTGCTCCTGTTTCTACAGAGATGATACTCGTTTCCACGTCACCGTATACACGAGCGGAACTTGTGAGTGTAATTGTTCCAGATGCATGCAGGTTGCCTTTTACTTCACCTGAGATATGCATGTTAGCAGCAGAGACATCCGCTTCAATTTTCGAGTCAGTGCCCACGGTCAAATCTTTTGATGTTTTTATAGTTCCAACAACATGGCCATCAATAGCAATGTTGTCATCACTCTGAAACGAGCCCTCTACTTTTACTGTTGGCCCAATTACAGTTTGAGCAGATGATGTGGTGTGTACATCTGATTTGTCTCCCCCTTCTTCTTTAGCAAACATGGCTACCATATGTTCAAAATAATTTAGTAATCGTAATGTGAAGGCTATCGAATATAGGATGTGTTGTCAAAGGGATAACATGTGAATGCATTCTTTGCTCATGGGTTGTCAAAAAGGTGAAAAAGAGATTTAATGATGAGGCTAAGTAGTGCCCTGAAAAAAATGGAAGAAAACAAACCATCAGTTCAAAGAGACCTTACCATGATTCTAATTATTATGGCTGTGCTGTTGATTGCAACTGGAATTTTATTCGCTGTTGACTCCTCGCGCGACCTTGTCTCTACATGGGCAGAACAATTGTATTCGTTCTTGCTAAGGAGATAGACATTTTACGACACTTATATTTGGCTAATATTAGCTAAATAGCCTCATGCCCCTGTAGTTCAACGGATAGAACAAGGCACTCCTAACGCCTAAATGAAGGTTCGACTCCTCCCGGGGGCACTGACACTCATGGGCCTGCGCTCAGTTTTTAACGGGAGCGTTTACGGTGGTTCGACCCCACCGGGGTCCACAACATATGTTCCACATAGAACAAATAATATGCAAGGCAAAACATTTCCAGGATCAGCAGCAGGAATTGTCATTCTCAATAACAAGAATGAAATATTTTTAATGCAACGTTCTGAGAAATCGAGAAATGATCACAATATGTGGAGCATTCCAGGAGGAAAGGTTGAGTTGAATGAGAGTGTTGAGGATGCGGTTATTCGAGAGACAAAGGAGGAAGCAGATGTCGATGTACAGGAACTGGAACACTTGGGTTATGCTGATCACATCCTTCCAGAATATAACCAGCACTGGATAGCGCAGATTTTTCTAGCTACAAAATGGACAGGAGAACCAAAAAACATGGAACCAAACAATTTCGATGATGTAGGATGGTTTTCACTAGATAACATTCCAGAGAGTTCCGATGTTGTAACTCGAGCAATAGAGCTACTAAAAAGTTCCACGTAGAACATTTGTGAGATATACGCTATTGACAAAACGCTAATATTAGTGTAACATTCAATCTTGTAACCTAATTCAATATTCAAGAATAGAAATATGTGTGAAGAAAATAAATGCGCCTGTGCAACAAAAGATGCAACTACCGAAGCGACGAACAAAGATGAATCATGTAAGCCTGGTGAAGAATGCTCATGTTCAAACGAACCCCAAGAGACTTCAAAGGTAGATATGGATTCTACTTGCAAAGACGGTGTTTGTGAGTGCAAGTCAAAAGAGGAATCACAGGAAGACGCAAAATAATAACTATTTATAAAAAGCCCGGTTTTGCCGGGCTTTTATTTTGTTCCACGTGGAACATATTGTTCATGCATTTTCGCTCAGAGTCCAGGAGAATTTAAATATGGTTTTAAACGTTTCAACAACATGCTGAGATCTAATTGATATACCAAATATTTCTGGTCGAAAAGAAACAATGAGGATTTGGTCCTTCAAAATAACGATTTCAGAATCGAATAAATCGTATCCATGAGGTAGAAAGCGCACAGTGTGTCTATTATTGCCAAAGTGCAACCATTCTGTGCTGTTTAAATAGTCCAGAGTAGATTTATTTTTTGGAACCAGTTCACGCATGCTGATTTTCCACTTAATAGCGTATGCATTGAATTCATGTAGAAGATCGGGAAATACCATCATTAAATCTCTAATAGACGTAATGAAGTCGATAGAACCTCCTGCATCCAAGTTTGCAAATACTGATTTATATAAATTCCTTACAGCATCTCTCCCCTCAAAATATCTTATTTCAGGTTTTGTTCCACGTGGAACATTGGTAATAGCTTCAAGCTGCGGAATGAGACTGCTTAATTGTTTCTCTCTCCTTTTTAACAAAGTCTGCAATGCTTCTGGTGATTCTGCAATATATGTTGTGCGTTTGCCGATGGGTTTTCTATGGACAAGGCCTTTACTCTCAAGCGACTCAATCCCACTGTAAATTGTGGGCCTCTTTAACGA
This sequence comes from uncultured Gammaproteobacteria bacterium, assembly GCA_964569285.1. Lineage (GTDB taxonomy): Bacteria > Patescibacteriota > Patescibacteriia > UBA9570 > XYC2-FULL-38-9 > CAZMTW01. Next base: position 682 of record CAZMTW010000035.1, on the reverse strand, counting down.
GGAGCTTTTTGAAACATCTAGAATACTTCCACAACCCAATTGTAAAAGTGTTGAGTAAATAATCGACTCTTTTTCTGTAAGACCAAATTCCTGTAGTGATTGATTTATATCCATGCGGAAAGTATAACTCATTTTATACTAAATGTCAGCAGATCTGACAACAGAATTTGCTGACATTGCTAAATAAACATGAAGCCATTCACAGTTCTAGCATTCGTTCAGTATACATATTGTAACAATTTCTGACATAATGTACTATTTTAGTGTTCTACAAAAAAGAAGTATATTAATGAAAATAAGATATGAAGAAGAAGTATATAGAAGGTTCGCTACATGTTCTACGTGAGAGTCTCAAGCATCGGGAACCATACAGTGTAGAAATGTGCAGAAAAACGTTTACAGTGCTTCCAGATGTTTTTTCGCCTGCGTATTTCCGAGATACAGAATGGCTCACGGAAAGTGTCTTGTCATCTGTCGCAGAGCGAACGGGTGAAAGTGCTGAGGGACATAGATTTCTAGAAATAGGATGTGGCGCAGGAGTAACCACAACGTGCGCTGCTCTAGAAGGGTGTGATGTGACCGCAGTAGACATTAATCCAGAAGCTGTTGCAAACACAATAGAAAATGCACGATTACACCATGTCGAAGAGCGCGTGCATGCAGACTCAGGCAACATATTTAC
>CAZMTW010000034.1:0-9892 GCA_964569285.1 uncultured Gammaproteobacteria bacterium | reverse complement strand
TTTCCCCATCCATTTACAGCAATACAAACTCCATATATACTACATACCAATGGAATTCAAAAAGATACAAACAATCGCATTTTTCGCACTACTCATTGGTGTATCACTATTGTTTTACGAAATAATCAAGCCATACCTCTTTGCGCTCTTTTGGGCTGCTGTTATTTCTGCCATATTTCATCCAATGTATAGAGGCATAAGAAAGCGCTTAAAAAACGCAAATCTCAGTGCTGGCCTTTGTGTTGTTATTGTTATTTTGGTTGTGCTGATTCCGTTCAGTGCCGTACTCGGATTGGTCGTAAAACAAGGTGTTGATACATACAACTATATCAACACACCAGAAACACTCACCTCACTCGAAGAAACAGCAAATACGGCATTGCATCAACCGTTAGTTGAAAAATATATTGGAGACATTGATCTGACCGACAGAATTAAATCAGCGTCATCAGCTATTGCCTCAACCGGATTCCAGTGGGTCAAAGCAGGTTCAACCAGCACACTCATCGCAATTGTCCAAGCACTGATCATGCTGTATTCACTGTACTACTTTTTCAAAGATGGAGAAGAATGGCTACAGCGCATAATGCATTTATTACCCTTTGGTGATAAAAACGAGAAAATCCTCTACGAAAAATTTGTCTCCACTGGAAAAGCAACGCTTAAAGGTACACTTCTACTAGGTGGGCTGCAAGGAACACTTGGTGGAATTTTATTTGCTGTAATCGGTATTCCATCAGCAGCATTTTGGGGACTGATTATGATCGTTCTCTCAATCATCCCAGCTGTTGGCGCGTTCTTGATTTGGTTTCCTGTTGCTATATATCTATTCGCTACAGGAGATCTACTACACGGAACAATATTAATTATTGGAGGTATATTCATCGGTTTGCTCGACAACGTATTACGGGGACCTCTTGTAGGTAAAGACATTCAAATGCATCCAATGATCATATTATTTGCAACCATCGGAGGGCTTACGCTCTTCGGCGTCTCTGGAGTTGTGATAGGTCCGATGATCGCAGTCTTCTTCCTCGCCTTACTACAAATGTACGAGGTAAAATATAAAAAAGAACTTGATAGCTCACAAACTTAAAAGCCCCCAACGGGGCTTTTACTGTTATCTATTTTTTCTTCTTCGACTTTTTCTTTTTCGAGACTTTCTTCGTTATTTTTCTCTTAACAGATTTCTTCTTTGACTTGTTCTTCCACTTCTTCTTTGTCGCTTTTGCTTTCGCAGACATATTCACTGGCAGTGGTTGCCCATTCAATGCCATAATCGCATACACCGTATTCAATGACTCTGAACTTCCAGTACCAAGCGTATCATACGTCATTGCTCCACTCGCAGATGCAACTGTCCTCAAAAAATGAAACCCGTTCAAAAAATTCTTTTTCACAGCAGATGCATTACTTCCCTGCGCTCGAAATGCAGTCAACACCCACGCGGTAGATGATGAATTTGAAGATGCGTTTGGTGCATATCCCCACCCGCCATCATAATTCTGTGCATTTGTAAGATACGAAAGCGCATTCTGACGAACACCTTCTAAATCAAATCCATGTTCAGATTCATGATTTTTAAGTCGTCCTACGAACATTAACCACGCAGCGGTTGTATCAACATCAGATGCCCCACCTACCGCATAGCTCACACCTCCGTCTGTTTGTACACATAGCAATGACTGAGCGATTGCCTGATTCAAGGCTTCCGTGCTGTATGGTTCGTCTGCAGCCAACATTGCTAATCCAGCAAATATATCATCATTACACAACTCTTGTGAACCGTATTGATAATTATCTCGAGTCTCCTTCATACGATCAAGGTAATTGATGCCACGAAAATAATTTCCATCTTTACCAATAGCCTCAAGCGCTAAAATATGACGAGCTAATTCAAATGTTCCACTCTCAGGAGTAGGATCATATGCACGCACCTGATTGGTTAACGCCTTGCTTTTCTTACCTGCTGAAGATAACGCCATAACGGCCCACTCTGTCATACCAACAGATCCATCAATCAACCCATTCCCATCAATCTGGCCTTTAATATAATCTACTCCCTTATTGCTCAATGTACGACGTGTTTTCTTTGTAAATGAAACTGCTTGTTGACGTCGAGGATACACACTAACCGTCTGCCATGGACTTCTTGTGAATCCTTCAACATCTGCTTGAACAACGTATTGCCCTTGTGGTAGCACAAACTGCGCCACACCATCACCCTGCGCCAACACCGTCTGAGTTATTCCTGTGCTGGTAATCTTCACTTGAGCACCAGCAGCTGGCGATTCTTTCCATTCACATAATCCAGTCGTTGCATTATACGAATATTCACCGGTGGTGACACTAGCGCTCACAAGATCACCCGCGACAACTTGTTGCTGATTCATTTCAAGTCGAACAGGGCCCATATCTGCACCAAAAGAAAGTAATAGTTCTGTACCATCTGTTGTTATCATAGAATCAGCAATCCCAACTGCAGGCGACTGGTAATCAACAAAATACATCCAATAATTATTCATATCACTAGTAGCACTTCCAATGCCATCCACAAATAATCCAAACCCATCAAAATAATTCAAAGACAATGTCAGACGAGCATGAGTCGCAGCACTCTGTAATGCACATAGCGCGCTAGAGCCAGCTACGGTATGTGGAATTCCATTACTATCTTCCACAGTACATCCATCGCTCGAAATATAACGCACATCGTCATACAACGTGTCAGTTGGTGTCTCAATACGAACGTTCACACTGGTAAATGACTGAGCTTGAGCCGCGGTGCTCGCCGATAAAAATAACCCAAAACTCATCATGCCAATAACTATCCCCCACCTTCCACGTGTCATACTCTTATTCATAATCGTCATATTAAATACCTTTTTCATAATTCCACATCACCACATCACCGTCCTCCAAACGACGTGACGAAATTCCTACCACAGACTTAGCATGGTTCACATAATAAATCCAGTACATATGACCGGAAATGTCTTCACTAAGCCCATTTATTGAGTCTACATAGGTTCCAAGCGCTCCAAACCCCTTTGTGGTGTACTGAAACCCCTCTGTAACCGCACTCTGCATCGCCTGCTCAACGGTCATCCCTTTTTCGACATCAAATGTATACGAGAGGTTGTTGTTCAGATCAACAACATCAATCTGAACCTGAATCATCTGGGGCTCTTCTACGTTAATATACTCCTCCGCAATGGTTGGTGGTGTCTTTTTTTCTTCCTCCTTCTTTTTTTTCTTCTGTTCAGGTACAACTGCGACGTGCGTGTCTACTGTTTCATCACGTACATCTTCTACGTCAACGACAGGCTCAGTGACAGTAAGCCGAGGTTCTTCAATAACAACAGGATTACTAATAGGTTCAACGTGTACAGGCTGTTCAACCTCAATGTCAATCACATCCTCAGACTCATCTTCTTGTGTTGTAACCTGTTCATTAACAGACTCCTCTACAGGAACAACAATGGGCGTAACAACAGGCGCTGAATCGACACGATTTCCAGAAGACGGCTCAACCGGAATACAGCCCGCACCAACAACAATCAAGGCGCAAAAAACGATGAGACCGACTGTATACTGTATTGATGCCTTCATAACATATGAATTAAAAAACCGTTCAGCAATGAACGGGCAACAAAATGGATTGTGCGCCCAGTTCTTGCTCGAGAACCTGGAGAGCGACAGAGAGATCTGGCTTAGTCTGACAATCGTCGGACCTTACAGTTGCGGCACAGCTCCGGAGTTACACCGGAATTCCCTATCTATATTTTCAAGTCGCTGAAGTGTATAGCACTTCATTAAACAGGTCAAGTACTACCCTCTCATGAACAAATAGACCATATACACTACATACAACATTACAAAACCGATGCCCTGCCAGCGTTCGATATAATGCTTTTTTCCCACAAAGAGAGTGATAAATAATAGAAACGACGCAAACAGGATGAGTGATAAATCAACGTTCATTACAGAATCGTACATCAACGGACCAACAACCGCACTTACACCCAAAATCCAAAAAATATTAAAAATGTTTGAGCCCACGATTCCACCAACAGCCATTTCAACATTCCTACGCTTGGCAGCCATCGCAGTTGCAGCCAATTCTGGTAGCGACGTTCCAGGACCGGTAACAATCAATCCAATCAGTGTCTCACTAACACCAAGGCTTTGAGCAATGATGATAGCATTATCTACAATCCATTTTCCTCCAATAAACAATGCGACAACCCCAAGCAACACATATACAGTTGCCTTACCCGTACTAATCTCTTTGACTTTCACTATATCATCATCATTTGCTTTTTCCCCTTTTGTAAGACCATACGTATAGTATAGAAAAATAGCAAAAAACAAAATAAGGATAACACCGTCAACCCACGATAACTGATCTATTCCACCAAACTTCACCCAAGAATCGTTGACCAAAAATATCAACGCCACAATTGCAAGTAAACTAAACGGAATTTCCTTCCACACCGTTCCTTTATTCACCGCAAGTGGAAAAATAATCGCAGCAATCCCAAGACCAAGAAGCACATTAGTCACCACGGATCCAACAATATTGCTAATAGCTAGATCACTCGAACCGGTCAAAGCTGCAAAAAAAGTAACCACAAACTCAGGTGCAGAGGTACCAAAAGCAACAATCGTCAATCCAATAACCAGATTACTAATCTTAAAATGCTTTGCAATGGCACTACCACCGGTAACCAACAAATCAGCCCCTTTGATAAGGGCGACAAATCCGACGAGAAGGAATAGATATGGAAGCATACTCGAAGAAGTATACCAGAAGAATGATTTGAATTCAACAGATATTCTGTTAGGATGTATTCATGCCTACACCACTCAAACAAATCAAAGGTTTTTTGGTCGATCTTGATGGCACGACCTACATTGGCAATCAGGCATTACCTGGCGCTGTTGATTTTTTTACACACCTTCATGCACAACATATTCCATATCTCTTCTTTTCGAACAATCCAACTAAACATGTAGAAGAATATGTGGAGCATATCACTGCGGTAGGCATTCCAGTTACTGCTGAACAGATTATTACCTCGACACATGCCACTATCGCCTATTTGAATCGCGAAAAACTGACTCAGGTCTACATTGTAGGTACACCTGGATTTGAAAAAGAACTTGCAGATGCAGGCATTACCCACACCGAACTCAATCCTCAAGCCGTTGTGATTAGTTTTGATACCACACTGACCTATAACAAGATTCAAACCGCATCATCGTTACTACTCAACAATCCAGCACTCCCATATATTGCCACCAACCCCGACCTGGTCTGCCCTACTCCAGATGGGCCTATTCCAGATTGCGGTGCGCTGATTGCTTTGCTACAGGCTGTAACAAAACGAGAACCACTAGTCATGGGAAAACCACACACCGGCATGATTGCACTGGCGGAAGAACGACTTGGACTACCGCGAGAATCCTTGGCAGTCATCGGAGACCGTTTGTATACCGACATCAAAATGGGCATTGACCATGGCCTTGCCACTGTACTGGTTCTCTCTGGTGAAACCAATGCAGAAGATGTAGAGCACGCAGCAGAGCAACCAGACGTGGTAGTCAATACCATTGGTGAACTCATATCATTACGTTCATGAACGAATCATTCCAAGCGGTCGTCGCTCTCTATATTTCAATCATTTCAATATATATCCCAGTAATAAACATACTCACGTTTCTTGTATTTGGATTCGACAAATGGATGGCTCGCGGTAATTCACGGCGCACTCCAGAAAAAGTACTCCTCGGAATGATGCTTATTGGTGGAATTGTTGGGGGCGTATTGGGCATGAGTTTCTTTCGCCACAAAACTCGAAAATCATCTTTTCAATTATGGGTATCGCTCATAGGCCTGCTGTACGTTGGAATCACCTTCCTTCATTACTACGTATTGTTCTACAAATAATATGGAAGAACTCCGAGAAGAAATTCACATTATCAACAAACCTCTGCACATGACATCGCATGATGTCATAGACCAGGTGCGTCGAAAAACCGGTGAACGCCGTGTAGGACATGCGGGCACACTCGACCCTCTGGCCAGTGGTATTCTGATTGTATTAGTAGGAAGAGGTGCGACCAGGCGCCAAGCAGAATTCATGGGGCTCCCAAAAGAATACATCGCAGAGGTCACTTTTGGCTCAGTCAGCGAAACGTATGATGCAGAAGGTCCCATTACACAACAAGCCTCAACAGAAGAACTACAATTACTGACAGAAGCACAAATCAAAGAAGCGCTCAAACAATTTGTTGGCAATATTCAGCAGCGCCCTCCAATACATTCAGCAATAAAGGTCGGTGGAAAAGCGCTCTACAAAAAAGCACGAAAAGGAGAAATTACAGCAGAAGATGTACCACCACGCGAAGTGACGATTGATAACATCGAGCTTCTTGATTTTACGCCAGCAACCACTTCTTCAGCAGCTACAGCACGCCTTAAAATCAACTGCCAAAAAGGGGTCTATATTCGCTCTCTCGCACATGACCTTGGAAAGGCGGTCAACACCGGAGCATACCTCTCAGGGCTCGAAAGAACCGCTGTAGGGCCTCATACAATCGATACAGCCATGACACTTGATGAATTCATACAAGCGTGAAACAATCAATATATGAGCATATATACAAAAACAGGCGATGAAGGCAAAACAAGCCTCTTTGGAGGTAAACGCGTTTCTAAAGCTGACCTACGCATCACCGCGTATGGGCAAGTAGATGAGCTGAACGCCAACATCGGATTGCTCCTCGCAAAAAATGAGACCACTGCGTTGTCTATTGGCACAATCGCAGACGTGCTCGAACCAGTGCAACATGAATTGTTTGTCATAGGATCGCACCTTGCAACACCACATGATCCAAACAATACTCCAGATGCTCTCCCCTCCCTGGACCATGCATCAACTGGACGACTCGAAGAGCAAATCGACACACTCGATGCTGAATTACCAGAACTCAAAAACTTTATTTTACCCGGAGGCGCACCATCTGCAGCGCAAGCACATATTGCGCGTACAGTGTGTCGCCGAGCTGAACGCGCTGTTGTACTACTCGCCGAACGAGAAGAAATACATCCAGGTATTCAACAATACCTGAATCGATTGTCTGATTTTTTATTTGTACTCGCTCGTGCGTTTAATCACGCTGCAGGAGTAAAAGAAACCAACTGGAAAGCGTAGCTTACGGCTTGAAATAGTTTCCTGGTACCACTCCACCCTGATGTACACTTAATGCATCAATTTTATCATAGTACTGACCATCGCTGTTTTGAATTCGAACCGTGTAATGGCCTGCCGGCATATCTGCGATCGGCATATCAATCACAATCACTGAATCAGAATTCACATACGTGTTGTTTGCTTTATGAGACCCAATCCATGCTATCGCTCCGTGTCTGAAATTCTTGCCCTTCACTTCAATAGATGCAGAGTTTCCACTAAACCATTCTTTACCAATACTGGATGTCGTGAGGCTAGAAATAACGGGTGCTGCGTCAGTGAATGGAGGCTCTACTTTTATTTCAATAGAACGGATTACATCATTATACAATTCTGCAACTAATAATTTATTCTTCATCGCCAACAAACCACGTGGATTATTAAAGCGTGTCTTAAATCGAGAACCATTGCTAAATCCGCGATCCCCAGAACCAGAAACCAATTTTGTTACTCCAAGACTATGGTCAATCATACGGATCTTGTTGCTTCCTACTTCAGCAAAATATAAATCTCCGTTTGGTGCTGTGGTAATCCATTCAGGGAATGAGAGCACCGCTTTGCTCAATTCGGCATCTACATATCCATTTGATCCTGTACCAGCATAGGTTGATACCTCTTTTGTTTTGAGATTGATGTTACGAATGCGATGATTATCTCGGTCTGCAACATACAACGTGCCACCGTCCTTGCTCAATGTTAATCCGACTGGAGCGTTGAACTGTGCTGCAGTACCTACCGCATCATTAAACCCTGCGGCACCGTCTCCTGCAACCGTTGTCACCCTGCCTTTATGTTTACCTCTCACTACTACTCGTCGAATTCGATTGTTCCCAGAATCCGCAACATATAGAAACTTACCACTCTTGGACAATACCGATCCTGTTGGACGATTAAAATACGCACAATTCTTTTTCTCTAAATCACGTTCATCAGGACATGCAACGCCATTTGCAAATCCATTATCAGCTCCAGAAGTGACATTCACCTGACCAGCACCAGTCAGATATCTCATAGCACCAGTTTTGATAACAACTTCTTTTATACGGTTATTGTTTCGGTCGACCACAAATAATTTCTTTCCATTTTTGGAAAGGGCAATTGAAGGAATGTCAGAAAAACGAGCTTCTTCTCCGACATAAGCAACGGTATCTTTTTTGTTGTAATTATCAATCACCGCTCCTGCAATTAGTGGGGCCTTATTCAAACTTCCTCGTCGCACTTTACGGATACGGTTATTCTCAGCAAAATAAATGGTTTTTTTATTCTTCGAGAGCACCATGTATTTTGGATTGCCAACAAGAACAGGATCTCTTCGTTTTACATTAAATCGATTTGCTCCAGCATAAATTTCTTCATTCACGCGATCCTCAATCTCATAGCGCTGAATAATACCAATGCCTGTTGCAACTATATATAGCTCACCGTTATGGCTTGTGAGGCCTCTGGGGAAGTTAATAGAAAGCATGTTGGTGTCTTCTGCATAGACTTCAACTGTGCAACCGGTGAGGTCAACTTTTTTTACATAATCGCTAAATCCGTCTCCATCAGAAACATACAACGTATTGTCATCAACTAAGTGCACACCCCAAATATTCTCAAACTTCGCAGAAGAACAAGAGCCGACCTTATCGCCCTTTTCGCCAGATCCTGCAACGGTGCTCACCGCACCAGTACTGAGGTTTACCTTTTTAATTTGATACGATCCTGGATTTGCAACATACGCATATGCTCCATCGCTAGTAATATCCAGTTTAGTTGGTGCAGAAAGCGATCCAGTTACTGTAGTGACCGAACCTCCGTTGATTGACACTTTTTTTAACGCATTATTTCCAGTATCAAGAAAATACACCGTATCTCCATACACGCGAACACCTTCAGGGCCATTCAACCCACTTACCAATGTACTGACCTGCCCAGCATCAATCTTTTTGATTTTTCCATTACCACTATCAGCAACAATAATTACACTACCAGAAACCGCTACACCTTTTGGATATGCAAATTCAGACTTCGTTGCCGTGCCAGTACTGTCACCGAACGATCCTGTGCCCGCAACCGTGCTCACTATTGCAGCGGAGTTAATTTTACGAATTGCGTGATTAAACGTATCTGCAATGATTAAGTCGTCTGTTGACGTTGCATCAATATCTTCTGGAAAGTCAAAAAACGCTTCTGTGCGATCTTGTCCGTCTCCCCAGTACACTTGGCTAAGATATGTAGTTGTGTCACCAAATGCTGCACTTGCAACAACAGGAAACGCAAGTAATCCGATGAGTGAAAGTAGCGTGTACTTTATTTTCATATTATTTTATTTTTGAAGCATTATGTGTGGAGTATACCATATAATGCCATTTAATAAAAAAAGTAAAAAAAGAGAGCCGTGATACTCGATCCTCCACCCATGCCTTGCGGCGTTGGGTTTCGATCGAGCACACGGCTCATTCACCTCCAATCTGGTGTTGATGGTCATGGCTGGCTAGCTCCCCCCGGTGGTGGCCGGGCAGGCGGCGTCTGGCGGGTTCTTCGTCGAACCCACCACGATCCTCATCGCACTGCGCGTGTCGTTTTTCACGACGAACGCAGCGCTTCCGCTGGTCCCGTGGTGCGGGACCGGGGAGTAGGTGACGCAGAAC
>CAZMTW010000033.1:0-9928 GCA_964569285.1 uncultured Gammaproteobacteria bacterium | reverse complement strand
GGACAATTCAGAAATATGTGCCAAGCCATGAATATCCTTATCCAGTTCAACAAACGCACCAAAAGGATTCAACTTCAACACGGTTCCCTTTACAATATCTCCAACAGTGTACTTCTTCGCCACGTTAGCCCATGGATCTTCCTCGAGTCGGCGAATAGAAAGTGAAATCTTTCCACCATCAATAGAAATGATCTGTGCTTTCACATCATCATTTACTGAAATCACATCTTTTGGATTATCAATACGTTGCCATGCAAGTTCTGAAATGTGAACAAGTCCTTCAAGGCCATCGCCGAATTCTACAAACGCTCCAAAGTCGACAACGCCAGTGACTTTACCTTCAACAATCTGCCCAACTTTGTATTGAGACAATACTTCTGACTGTTCAGCTTCCTTCGCTGCTTTCTCAGAGAAGATCAACTTACCTTCAACTTCATCTACGTCAATAATACGCAGTGTAAAGACATTGTCCACATAGGTCTGCAATCGTGCTAAAATCTTTTGTCGGTTTGCACCTTCTACACGAGGATAATGCTCAACCGTCAGTTGAGACACCGGTAAGAAACCGGTCACTAATCCATAACGAACAATCAATCCACCTTTATTTGCATCAATGATCGTTCCTTCTACCACATCTTTCTCTTTCATTGCACGTACAAGCTCTTCCCATGCTTTCATGTGACCAGCCTCACGGAATGACAACTCGAGTTGACCAATCTCATTCTCGAGCTCCAGCACTGTTGCAGATACCGCGTAACCAGGAGCGAGGTGTGTGTATAATCCAGACTCATCGACGAGTTCTGGACCACGTACCACACCGGTGGCGATACCGTTAATATCGATAAAAATTTCGCTGTTTGCAGCAGAGATGACAAGGCCGTCGATCACATCTCCCACCTCTGGAAGAGCGATTTGGCTATTGTCGTCTAAGAGCTTATCCATCTCTTGTGTTGTTTCCTCAGTCATATATTAATTGATTTAGCCGAACCTGACTTCGTTGCGGCCCACCATGATGCGCATATCAGGTGGATAGTTATAAAATAGCGCCAAAGGAGTGTACCAGAATCACGACTAGAATGCAAGCCACTTGATTTTGTGTGCCATATATTTTATAATGTAGCCCGAACATAGATTTATTTTAATACAACATGTCTAAGAAAAAACAATCATCACCGAAGAGTGCATTCAGGAATATGGCTTGGCTTTTTGTCGCATTTCTTGTATTCGCAACAGCATTATCACTTGTGAGCTATTCTCCTCTTGAAAAGCCAGAAGAGGTTGGTATTTCACAAGTCGCCGAACTCATCAAAAACAATGAAATCGATCGGATCGAGGTAGAAGACAATACAACCATCTCCATCACAAAAAAAGGAGAAGAGAACGCCACTGTTGAGTCCAGCAAGGAAGCATCTGAATCATTAGAGTCACTATTAATCGCATACGGCCTTACGTCCCAACAGATTACTGGCGCAAACATTCTTGTTATCCAGCCAAGTGGATGGAAATACTTTATGGCAACTATTTTTCCAGTTGCGCTTCCAATTTTGTTCATTGTGTTCTTTTTATGGATCATGCTACGGCAGGTACAAGGGGGAAACAACAAAGCAATGATGTTTGGACAGACGCGTGCGCAAGATGCTGATCAAGACAAAAAGAAACATAAAACAACATTTGCAGACGTTGCTGGAGCAGAAGAAGCAAAAGGAGAGTTAATGGAAATTGTCGACTTTTTAAAACATCCAAAGAAGTTTACAGCACTTGGAGCAAAGATTCCTAAAGGTGTGTTACTCATGGGATCTCCTGGTACAGGTAAAACATTACTTGCACGTGCAGTAGCGGGTGAAGCCAATGTGCCGTTCTTCCATATTTCTGGATCAGAATTCGTAGAAATGTTTGTTGGTGTGGGTGCGAGTCGTGTGCGTGACATTTTTAAGAAAGCAAAAAAAGCCTCTCCTGCAATTCTATTTATCGATGAGATTGATGCGGTTGGTCGTCAGCGTGGAACAGGCATGGGCGGTTCACATGACGAGCGTGAACAAACATTGAATCAGATTCTTACTGAGATGGATGGTTTTGAAGAGCAGGACAACGTCATTGTTGTGGCTGCAACAAACAGACCAGACGTGTTGGACCCAGCATTGCTTCGACCAGGTCGTTTTGATCGACGTGTTATGATCGACCTGCCAGACGTGAAGGATCGTGAAGACATCTTGGCGGTTCATGCAAAAAATAAGATGTTTACAAAAGAGGTGAACTTTAAGGAGATTGCAAAACGAACAACTGGATTTTCTGGCGCAGATTTAATGAACTTGTTGAACGAGGCAGCCATTAGAGCAGCGGGTAACAATAAGAAGAAGATTGGTCTTGACGACTGTTTAGACTCTATCGACAAAGTGCTGCTTGGCCCTCAACGAAAGAATCCACGTACACTGGAAAGTGAAAAAGAAATTACTGCATATCATGAAGGTGGACATGCATTGATTGCATATTTGTTAGAGGATTCAGATCCCGTGCATAAAGTCACCATCATTCCTCGAGGACGTGCTGGCGGATACACGCTCAAACTTCCTGAAGAAGATAAGAAAATGCACTCAAAAAGAGAGATGCTAGCAGATATTTCGGTATCACTTGGTGGTCATGCAGCAGAAATATTCAAGTTTGATAACATTACAACCGGTGCGTCAAATGATTTAGGCAAGGCAACAAAGATGGCTCGGCAGTTGATTACAAAGTACGGTATGAGCAAAAAATTGGGCCCCCGCACGTTTGGCGAAACCAACGATATGATCTTTCTTGGTAAGGAAATTCATGAACAGCGAGATTATAGTGAGAAAACCGCAGAAGCTATTGATGACGAAGTGAACCGCATTATCGAAGAACAGTATGCGATTGTAAATGAATTACTCAAAAAAGAAGAAGCAAAGCTAGAAAAGATTGCACAAACGCTCTTGCAAGTTGAGACACTGGAACGAGAGGAGTTTGAAGCCTTGCTTGATGATACAAAAAAACAAACAACCAGTGGAAGTGATAATGAGTCTGCTACAGACGCATTATCTGGGGATGCGGACAGCATGCCAGCCGCTGAATAATCATTCACATCGGGGGATATGACATTTTACAACAACATTTTCCGAAAATCATGGGAAGTGACCAAGAAGAATAAAATCTTATGGCTCTTTGGTTTATTTGGTATGTTTTGGGGAGGGAAGGGAATTGATCTTGAGATCTTTTTCACCAACGCTGATTTATTGAAATCATCATTCAGCCCGTTCCGACCAGAATTCTGGCAAATTCAAAAATGGACTGAAGTAGGGAATCGTCTATTCCCAAATAATATTTCGTTGGTCGCTATTATCATTTTTGTGGTAGTCGTGTTGTTATTTGTTATGGCCTTGATTATGTTTTCACAAATCGGGCTTATAGACGCATTCGGTAATGACAAAAAACAAAAAGGAAAGAACAATGAAACCTATAGCATAACAAATGCCATTGATGTGGGTAGGGAGGTATTTCCATCCGTGCTAACCGTTAACCTTATTGGGAAAGGTATTTCGTATGGATTGGTTGCACTTGCATCATCACCTCTATTCTTGGCACAGTTTGAAATGTCACGGCTTGTGTACACCGCATTTCTATTTATTGTGTTAACACCACTCGCAGTTCTTGTTTCTGTACTCACAAAGTATGCGGTGAATGATATTGTGTTGCATAGACACGGTGTAACAGAGTCTGTGTGGGTTGCATGGAAAACATTCGTGAATAATGTTGGTGTGTCGATTGAACTTGCTGTCTATATGTTTGTTTGGTATGCAGCGGTCAATATTGCGGCAATCACATTTATCTTGCTATTAACACTGCCGCTCTATTTCTTTGGGCTTGTACTGTATCTTAAAACAGGAGCGGTAATTGGAATAGGACTGTTTGAGGTATTTGTATACCTGGGTAGCGCTATTGCTATCACTTTCTCTTCTATTGTATTTTCGGCATGGCATTTTGGTAATTGGACGTTGTTGTTCAAAGAGTTGACAGTTGGGCGCAAACGTTCCAAGATACACCGCATCTGGAAGAGGTAATCCTCTTGCAGAGCACATGCTCCTGTAGCTCAGTTGGTTAGAGCACCGAGCTTATATCTCGGCGGTCCTTGGTTCAAGTCCAAGCAGGAGTACACGTCACTTGAAGAGCAAAAAGAAGTCTCCACACATTGGTTGACTTTTTTTGTTTTTTTTGATATAAAACAAGTTGGTCTTAGTAGACATACCACAGTTTAATAACCGTAAATGCTCTCTCTCTTTAAAATAAAATTTAGTCACATAGCGCAACTATTTGTTGTGATTTTTATTATTCTTTGTGCTGTTCCGGTAAGCGCAGCGACCTACACAGTGAATACGACAAGTGATGGTGATGATTCTACATGTATTCATCCGTATATAGACGCAAGTAATGACTGCACACTTCACGAAGCAATTGATGCGGCAAATGCTAATGTTGGCGTAGATATTATTACATTTGATATTAGTATTGCCAATTTTGCGGATGACGGAGACGGACAGTGGACAATTACTACTCTAGCCGCCTTACCTACTATTTCGGAACAGGTTGAATTGACCGCTGTTAGCATGTGGGATTCTACCGGAACGCTGAATGATCGCCCTGGCGTTCGTATTCTGGGTAGTAGTTCAACTGATAATGACGGTATTCGAATAAGTGTAAATGGAAATAGTACCGAGATTAAGGGTTTGAAAATAGATGCATTTGATGCACGAGGTATAGAAACAGCGAGTGCAGACAATTTGGTCATAGGTACGGACTGTGACGGAGTAGATGATGAAAAAGAGAGGAACGTTATAGTCAATAACGTGCTTTCGGGTATGTATATGACAAACTCAGACGCAACTGTTATTGCTGGTAACTATTTTGGAGTCGATGAGGACGGAGTATCAGATGCTGGCAACGGAACTACCCCTGCTTGGGGAGTTTCTGGTATGTGGTTATATCAGCCGAGTAATAACACTATAGGATATAATTCGGCTTCATGTAGTGCTGCGGCGCAACGTAATATTATTGGGGGGAATGGCTCTACCGTGAGTGGTGCTGGCAGTATTGGTATTACAATTGACGGAGGCGCATCTCCAACCGCCGGTAATAATAAGATTTCTGGTAATTATATCGGGACAGATGTAACAGGATTGGTCGCAATGCCGAACATCGGCGTTAATATTTACATGATAGGTGCGGCAGAGTACAACTACATCGGAACAAATGGTGATGGTGTAACTGATGCTGAAGAAGGAAACATTATTAGCGCTAGTGGTTCACACGGGATATTCTTTTATTCTGGTGTTTCGCAGGATGAACTAGGTGCAGGCGGTCCAGACCATAACCGAATTTCGGGAAACTGGATTGGCTTCAGTGCCGATGGGTCATATCTACCTAATGGAAGCCAAGGCATTAATACACGCGCTAATGATATTATTATTGGTGTGTGCGGGTCAGCTATAAATGCAACGCTCTGTAGTGATGCCGGAGACGTAGAGGATCAGCGAAATTATATAATTGGTGGAACCAATGATGATTTTGATGGTATTCGCTTAGGTGTTCGAGCAGATGGAATACAAATTTATGGCAACAAAATAGGAATCAGCCCTACCAGTCAATTGGTAGCAGGTTTATTAGGGATGGGTATTCGTTCCAATAATGAAACCACAGGAGTAACCATTGGTGGCACTGGCACTGGGCAATCTAATGAGATTGCAAATAACTCTATTGGAATATTATTTGCACGTAGTTATGTGAATAACACGCAGCCAATGGAGAACTACTCCATTGTAAATAATAATATTCACGACAATACAGCTCAAGGTTTGTATTGTGAAAGTTCTCTAGATGCGATTAGTGGTACATATCCATATGAAGCTACGATTACAGGGAATACCATCAGTAGTAATGGGACAAACGGAATAGAACTTGCAGGTTGTACGTTAGATATTCAAAGCAATACGTTGACGGGGAATGGGAATTATGGGCTGTACGTCCATTCAATAGAAAAAAAGGACGATACAGCGGGTTATGACAATCCATATGATGCACTTTCTCCAAACAATGCGAGTGACGACTTAGTTTCAAAACCGCGTATCCAAGGGAACACAATCGGTGGGAACACTCAAGGTGGATTGGTAGTCATTGATGCTGCGCCAAGTAATGCGAGTACACTTAATGCAGATAACACCTTGAATGCCAATAATGGAAAGATACGCCTCAAACGAGATTGGTATGTACTGATTGAAATTCTTGATGAAGAAGGGAATTCAGTAATTTCAGGTGCCCAAACAGTCACGTTAACACCAGCAAATAGCGCATGTGAAACAGTCACTGCTACAAAATCTGCTGATGCAGGTGGTGGTAACGCGGTGTGGGGTGGCACCGGTGTAACATATAATGATGCCACGACCTGGTTGTCTGTGAGTCAGTTTATTGTCGACAAGGACGGAGTGACACAGCAATGTGGTGACTACACAGTAAGAGCCGCAGGAACATACATGGACCCTATTGCTGCTGTTGTGAGTTTCGATGGCGTAAACAATGACGGCGCATCTACTAGTGGTTTAGCAAATGGAGTGACAACAGATGGAGTATTTCGGTATCAAACTCCAGAACTCATTACAAACACCGATGCAGATGGAGATGGAATTGATAATGACACAGAGATAGCAAATGGAACTGATCCACGAGATACGGATAGTGATGATGATGGTGTTCTTGATGGAGACGAGGGAGATGTTGATACTGATGGGGACGGAATCATAGATGCTATAGATACTGACTCTGATGCTGATGGTCGTCCAGATAGTGAAGAAGGTGACGGTGATGACAATGAAGATGGGGTGCCCAATTACCAAGATGATTCAAACGTCGCTCCTTCTCGACCAATCAATCAAAGCCCAAAAAATGGAGCAACCAAGCAATCGTTAACACCGACGCTTACCTCTTCTTTGTTTACTGATGTGGAAGGTGATGGACACGCAAAAACAATGTGGAAGGTGTATTCTTCGCAAACTGGATGTCAGGCAAGGAAAATTGCAGGTTTGATCAATATAGAAACATCAAGTGCATTAACGAGTTACACCATAGCAGCCGGATCATTAGTACAAAATGCTGAATATTGGTGGACTGTCGCGTATCAAGATGACTTTTTGACACCTTCAACAAGTGATTATTCAAAATGCACATCGTTTACAACTGGAAATGGCGATCCAATACGGATAAAGAGTGTAGCATCCTATTCTGTGAGTGAGGATAGCGCAGGAACAACAATCTTTGATCTTGATGATTATTTTTCAGATGGAGACGACACATTAACGTACAGTGTTCGATCACAATACGATGGTGATCCCGCTCATTTGTCTGTTGAAATCCTTGGAGACCACCAAGTACGTATCACGCCAGAAGCTAACTGGAATGGAAGTGAAGGATTGATATTCAGCGCAACGGATTCGTATGGTGCATCAACAGATTCGAACATTGTTGCTATCACAGTAACACCTGTGAATGATTCCCCTGAAGCGGTTGCAGCTGGTTTTTCTCCATCAGGAGGAGAAATAACCGCATCACAGTATCCAATTATTTCGTGGGATGATGCATCTGATATTGATGATAGTGATGACGTGCTCTTTTACGAAATACGCATAGGGTTGGCAGACAATCCATATGATACGTATGAGTATTCGATCTTCACAAATAGTGGCGAGACCAGCATCCGAGTTCCATCTGCGCTTGAGGATGAAACAACATACTATTACAGCATTCGAACAGTTGATGACGATGGAGAATCTTCTGGCTGGTCCGCAGTTCAGTCATTTGTTGTAGATCTTTCCAAAAAAGCAGAAATGCATCTACAGAAAACGGCCAGTATTATTAAAGGAGGAGGAAGAAGAGCAGGGACATTAGGTGAGAGCCAGGCAACAGAGAGTATTGCGACTATTTATGGTGTTTCTGTTGGACGTGTCGCCCGAACATCATCTGCTATCAGTTTATTTGTCGCATCGATTATCATTATTGGTCTTATAGCTGTTCTTGGCCATCCAGTTGATACGCTTGCTGTAGGGATGAAGAGATCACCAAAAGCGTTTGAAGCCATTGCTCGCCAAAATGCAGAAGGAACATATCAATTATCATATCATCAGTTTACAAAACGAGTAGTACCTTTACGATGGCTGCTTTTTGGAAGTATTCTCGCGGCCGCGCTATTCTTTGCATTGAGTTTTATTGCAGAAGCTGCGCCAGAGAGTGATGTTGTACATCCAGGCGGAACCATCCGTTATACACTGACATATTCTAATTCAGGGAATAGTTCATCAACCAACACATTTATTGTGGATTCAATCCCAGACCAGACATCGTTTGTTGAAGGATCTGCGATTCGAACGAGTAGAGGCTCAACAACAGAACTTGATAGTGTTGTAGGAGAGGATCGAAGTATCTCATTTGCAGCAGGTTCTGTTGAGCCAGATGGTTCTGGAACAATCACCTATGATGTTGTGATAGATAAACGTATAGAAAACCATCTTATTGCTAGTGGAAATGCTCAGATACTTTCGAATGAAGTTGCGTCGGAAGAGGGAGTGGTGTCTGGTTCAATTGGTATTGGAGTGGAAAGTGCATCAGCAGCAGTGACCGTTATTGAGCAGAATGGTGCGCCAGTAGAAGGTGTGGTTGTGCAGTTCTACAACCCCTCGATTACTGAGGAGAACCTTGTGTATGAAAGCACAACACGAAAAAATGGTGTGGCAGAAATGACAGGAGTACAAGCTGGGGTGTATCACATTACATTCCGCATGCCAGAAGGGTACCATCCTATTCAACCGCATACACTGTCTTTGGAATATGGTGCTGTTGGTGGTTTGAGAATTCAAGCCTTACGAGAAGGTGAAGCTGTGCAGGAAGAAGGCAGTACAGGTGATGCCGCAGCATTGAATGCCTTATCCATAAAAGGAGTAACTGAGCAGGAAGTCGCATTTGTCACTGCTCTTGCTCCGCTCACACTCAACAGAGTTGCAATGGACGAAGAACAGTCTCAAGAGTTGAACACTGCACTTGTAAAGGGAGTTGTTGAAAATATTCATATCACTGTTGTGGAAGAGAAGGGTATAGAGATTACTCCACACGAACAGAATGGGGTTACTGTTTTCCCTCTAGAAAGACAATATGGCTCTCTTGATATTTGGGAGCATATAACTCATAGAATAGAGCAGTTTGTTGGAAGAGGCGAGATTCAGATTAGTGGTATTCTGGAAATTCCAGAATCACTGCAACAGTCGTTTGCCGAGCAGGGCATTGAGGTTCACGTTCGGGTAGTTATATTCTCTGATCCAATCGTACAGTTGACGACAGTCGCACCAGATGGTACATGGACACTATCCGTACCAGCGAGTGCATTTGAAGCAGAGACAACACATACGATGTTAGTCGAAGTATCTGCGAATGGACAATCTTCTGGTATAACAAATACGGGACAGTTTGGTATTGTTGAAAATACAATCATCCCACTATCAACAAAATTGACCTTAATCAATTTCCTATTACTGTTCAGTATTATTGTCTACAGTATCGTGCGTTTGATTGAGACAAGAATTATGGTGACCAGACGTAGAAAGGCTTTCCAAGAAAAACCACTCAAACCTGAACAAGAAACAGACGAAGTACAACAGTTTAGGAAAAAGGAATAGATTGTTGACACTAGTGCTCGGAAACGGTACTGTTATTTTTGTATTATACAGCACATGGGCGGTTAGCTCAGTTGGTTAGAGCGGTCCGTCGACATCGGACAGGTCACTGGTTCGAATCCAGTATCGCCCACATCAAACACCCATGCGGGTGTTTTTTAAAGTAAAAAAAAGATGACCCAGCCGCGACTCCCCGTACCGAAGTACAT